>JASLGC010000170.1 GCA_030150335.1 Flavobacterium sp. | reverse complement strand
AGTCTAACCATACATTATTAGGATATCATGCTTTCTAAAATTCAATATATAAGTCATGGGGATTCCCCACAAGAGCAATTATACCACATTGAAAAAATACTCGATGCTGGACAAGATTGGATACAATACAGATTTAAAAACACACTGTCTTCTATCCGATGGAGTACTGCTGAAAAAGTAAAAAAACTATGTGAAACATATCAGGCAACGCTTATCATCAACGACCACGTTGACTTAGCTAAAGCGATTGATGCTGATGGAGTACACTTAGGACTAAACGATTTGTCAATTGTTCAAGCGAAACTACTATTGCCTAACAAAATAATTGGGGGCACGGCAAATACGTACGAGCACATTTTACAACGCGCACACGAACAATGCACATATATTGGTCTTGGTCCATATCGATTCACTACAACAAAAGCAAAACTTAGTCCAGTTCTTGGTTTGGAGGGTTATCAACAACTCTTATCACAGATGAAACAAGATAATATCAACATTCCTATCACCGCTATAGGAGGAATTGAAGTCAACGATATTCAAACGCTAATTCAAACCGGAGTACAAAGTATTGCTTTATCAGGACTGCTTTACAACGCACAAGACAAAATAAAAATACTCACACAACTAAACGACATATTAAAATGAAACCACTACACATAGCTGACAAACAATTCAACTCTCGCCTATTTTTAGGAACAGGCAAATTTGGTTCGCCATTGCAAATGGAAGCAGCAACTCTTGCTTCAGAAACAGAATTAGTTACCGTTGCGCTAAAAAGAATTGATGCAGAAACAGACACTGATTTATTGCTTAATCACTTACACCATCCCCACATCAACCTGTTGCCTAATACATCAGGAGCAAGAAATGCCAAAGAAGCAATATTCGCAGCACAATTAGCTCGTGAAGCGTTAGAAACTAATTGGCTTAAATTAGAAATACACCCAGACCCTAAATACTTATTACCAGACCCTATTGAAACATTAAAAGCAACAGAAGAATTAGCTAAGTTAGGCTTCGTTATTTTACCTTATATACACGCCGACCCTGTTTTATGTAAACGCTTAGAAGATGCTGGTACAGCTGCTGTAATGCCTTTAGGAGCACCTATTGGAACTAACAAAGGATTGCGAACTATCGACTTCTTAGAGATTATTATCGAAAGTAGTAATGTACCTGTTATTGTTGATGCTGGAATAGGTGCCCCATCAGACGCGGCTAAAGCTATGGAATTAGGAGCAGATGCCGTTCTTGTGAATACCGCCATTGCCGTAGCAGGGAATCCTGAACTAATGGCAACAGCTTTTAGGAATGCGGTAATTGCGGGGAGACAAGCTTATGAAGCTAAACTGGGAGGTATCCGTTCACACGCACAAGCATCAAGTCCATTAACTACTTTTTTACAGGAATAACTATGGCTTTCTTAGATACATTTAATCAATATAACTGGGAAGACGTAAAACAAAGAATATACGCCACTACCACTCTCCAAGTAGAACAGAGTTTACAACAACCGAAAAAAACTCTTGATGATTTTATAAACCTCATCTCTCCTGCCGCTGCTCCTTATCTTGAAACAATGGCACAAATGAGTCATCACATTACTCAAAAGAGGTTTGGAAAAACTATTGCTCTTTACGCCCCTATGTATTTGAGCAATGAATGTCAGAACATCTGTACCTACTGTGGTTTTAGCCTTGACAATAAAATTAAGAGAAAAACTCTCTCGTCTATTGAAATTAAACAAGAAGTAGATGCAATTAAAAAGCAAGGATATGACCATATTTTATTGGTAACAGGGGAAGCTAATTACACAGTAAACATCAATTACTTCAAACAAGCAGTTGAGCAAATAAAGAAAGACTTCACTACTATTTCTATTGAAGTACAGCCCCTCTCAGAAGACGAATATCACACCTTAGCAACATTAGGAGTTTATGCTGTATTAGTTTATCAAGAAACCTATCACAAAGAAGTGTACAAACAATATCACCCTAAAGGAAAGAAGTCTAACTTCGAATACCGCCTTAACACACCTGATAGAATTGGAAAAGCTGGAATACACAAAATTGGTTTAGGTGTATTACTTGGCCTTGAAGACTGGAGAATAGACAGTTTTTTCAACGCTTTACACATAAATTATTTACAAAAAACATATTGGCAAACGAAGTACGCTGTCTCATTTCCAAGACTACGTCCTGCAGAAGGGATGATAGAACCAAACTTCATAATGGACGATAGAGATTTAGTACAACTAATCTGTGCATATCGCTTGTGGAACGAAGACTTAGAAATATCAATCTCTACAAGAGAAAACGAGTTACTGAGAAATAACATCATCAAATTGGGAGCTACTTCTATGAGTGCAGGCTCTAAAACCAATCCGGGAGGTTATTCAGTTGATGAAGACTCACTCGAACAATTTGAAATATGCGACAATAGGTCAACCGAGCAAATTATCGAAATGATAACAGCACAAGGATATGACCCCGTTTGGAAAGATTGGCATCATTCATATCACTCATAACTTATAAACAATGATAGACACATCTGATTTTTTGAGATACAGCCGACAAATGGCATTAGACAACATTGGCGTTGAAGGACAACTTAGAATAAAAGCATCTAATGTATTAGTCATAGGCGCAGGCGGACTTGGTTCTCCTATCTTAACCTATTTGGCAACTTGTGGAGTTAGCAACTTAGCTGTAGTTGACTTTGACGTGATTGAAGAACACAATTTACATCGTCAGATTCTGTTCACTCCAAAAGACATCGGCTTATCCAAAACAGAAATAGCTAAACAGCAAATTAGCAACCTCAACCCTAATATTGTGTTTACTGTTTACAACGAAAAGTTAGTAGAAGAAAATATAGAAAAGATATTTCGCCATTACGATTATATCATTGACGGTTCTGACAACTTTCAAACCCGTTATTTAGTCAATGACTACTGCGTAAAATTAAACAAAACCCTTATTTACGGAACCATATTAGGTTTTCAAGGACAAGTAGCCGTATTTAATCACAACAAAGGCAAAAACCTACGTGACTTATTTCCTGAGCCACCAAATGAGAGTGAAGTGCCCAATTGTAGCCTCAACGGAGTGTTGGGAACATTCCCCGGAATTATTGGAACAATCATGGCACAAGAAGCATTAAAAGTAATTATTGGCACACCCCATCTGCACAATGAATTACTCATTATAGATACCTTACATTGGGAAGTACAGAAACTCAGTTTCTGATTACTTCCTATGGAGGTATTCCATAAACTCTTCTCTGTGTATTTCGCGAGCACCCAAGCTATCTAAATGGTCATTATACACCTGACAATCTAATAATGAATAATCCTCAGCCGCTAACTTTCGGACTAAATTAATAAAGGCAACCTTACTTGCATTAGGCACAAGAGAAAACATACTTTCGCCACAGAATATATGCCCTAAGTCCATTCCGTACAATCCACCAACCAACTTGTCATCTTGCCAAACCTCAACAGATTTCGCTATACCCATTTCATGTAGTTTACAATACGACTCTAACATCTCATCCGTAATCCACGTTCCCAATTGTCCATTGCGTTTCACATTCTGACAATGCGTTATTACCTCTCGAAAACAAGTGTTATAAGTAACCTTAAAAATATTTCTATTCAAGATATTTCGCATACTCTTAGATACGCGTAACTCATCTAAAAACAACACCATTCTATACTCAGGTGCCCACCACGTAATAGGTTCGCCATCTTCAAACCAAGGAAAAATCCCCGAGTTATAAGCCAAAGCAATACGCTCTACCGATAAATCTCCACCAATAGCAATAATACCTGAGTCATGCGTACCATCAACAGGTGGAAAATATAAAGTGCTATCATCTAAAAGAGTAATCATATATCTATAAATAAAAAAAATCCCTAAGTAAGAGAACTTAGGGATTAAATTATACTATTAATTAAAATGGTAAATCATCGTGTTCCTCTTCCGTGTAGCTTGACGCTGGAGGGAATTGATTACCAGAATTATTATTTTGAGCAAATTGGTTATACTGTTGTTGACCACCTTGCTGAAAGTTCTGTTGAGGCATTCCACCACCCATTTGTTGGTTTTGTGCATTTTGATTAAACCCACCTTGTTGAGCTTGGTTAAATCCACCTTGCTGAGCTTGTTGTCCAAACTGAGAACCTTGTTGTTGATTTTGAGTAAATCCACCTTGTTGTCCTCCGTAAGACTGTTGTTGTTGGAATTGAGGAGCTTCTTGTCCTTGTGAAAAAGGCTCAATTCTCCATCCTTGAATTGTATTGAAGTATCTTGTCTCACCTTGTGGACTTTGCCACTCTCTACCTCTCAAATTAATAGAAACTCTAACTTCTTGTCCTACTTGATATGTATCCAATAAACCTACTCTATCTTGAGTAAACTCAATCATAATATGTTGAGGGTATTGCTCACTAGTTGTTACTACAACTTCTCTTTTTCTAAAAGATGAGCTGATATCTTGTGTTTGTCCTATTAATCTGATTCTACCTGTTACTTCCATTTTGATCTTTTTTACCTCGTTATTTAAATGTAACTATTTAGCTAAAATTGTTTTCCAAGCCAAAGGTACATTATTTTCTTTTAAATATATTTTTGCTTTTTTAAATTTCTCGCTTTGAATTCCCTTCTTTAATATTTCCTGAAGCTCATTATTTGAAGCCACAAAAGCAGACACTTCTTCTTCTGTAGGGATTTGCTCAATATTTCCTAAAACACCTAAATCATTTCCCGAAAATATATCACTTTCAACAACTTCTAAAGGCAAGGCATCTACCCCAACCCCTAAAGTAGTCAATGGTTTTTCAACCTCAAACATTCCTTCATTTGCGCGTGTGTACCAATTGCTACCCATACGAGCAACCAGGTCAATCTTATGCTGGTCAATGTTTCCATTATCATCTAACACCTCTTCGCTAATGTGCATTTTTAACACTTCACAAATTACAAGATTTCCAGCACCTCCTTGGTCTCCTAAAGGAATTATTTCCTGTACAGCACACTCAAATTGCACTGGACTTTCCTTAACTCTAAACGGTCTTACAACTTCAGAAGGAATCATTGTTAATCCAGATTTCACAAACTCATTAACCCCGTCTTTATATTCCGTACTCGACAGAGAAGTTTGCTGAACCATATCGTAATTTACAACATTAATTACAACTTGCATTGTAGCTTGCACATTAAACAATGTGTGCTTTAAAGTATTATCTCTAACTCTTCTCGAAGCAGAAAAAACTAAGATAGGCGGGTTTGCACTAAATAGATTAAAGAAGCTAAATGGCGATAAATTTGGGTTGCCATCCGCATCTATAGTACTCGCCATCGCAATAGGTCTCGGCCCTACAGCAGTTTGCAAATACCTCTGCAAATCCACGGTTGATATATCTTTTGGTGTGATTGTTTTCATCAATTATAATTATAAGTGCAAAAAGTAAAGTTACAAAAGCTTTTATGAAGGTAAAAATTTTTATTAGCTACTTAACTAACTATGCAATTCATTTATTTTATTTACTTTTAAATACAGATTACAAATCAACAAAAAATTGACTACAAAAAAAGAAATATTTCGCTGGTCTGTCATTACAATGGCATTCATTACCCTATTAGTAATTTTGTGGAATACCTACTCCTTCTTTCAAACTTATAAAGAAGAGGAACGCATAAAAATGAATATCTGGGCAGAAGCATCTAATACACTAAACGATGCTACGCAATTTGACACAGATTTATCTTTGCCCTTATTGATTATTACAGAAAACAGCACCATCCCAATTATTCAGACAACAGATAAGGACAGCATACTTTCTATGATTAATATAGATGATAAGATTGTTCTTAATAACGAAAAGGCAATCCGCTTTTTAAAGAAACTGAAGTCGCAAAACCCACCCATTGAAATCAAGGTCGGGAAGAACAAACAGTATCTATACTATGGAAACTCATCTTTACTGACCAAACTAAAGTACTATCCAATATCATTAGTACTTATCTTTTTGTTCTTTACCATTCTATTGTTCAACTTCTATCGAAGCAACAAAATAGCCACTCAAAATAGGCTATGGACTGGTATGGCAAAAGAAACTGCCCATCAGATTGGTACACCACTATCTTCTTTAATGGGCTGGTTAGAAATAATGAGGCTTGACAATGTGGACCCACAAATTATAGAGGAAATAGAGAAAGACGTTACCAAATTAGAAATAATTGCAGACCGTTTTTCTAAAATAGGTTCCAAACCTCAATTAACCAATATTGATATTGTATCCGAAACGGAGAAGATATTCTCTTATTTAAAACTGCGTAATTCAAAGCAAATTCAATTCACTTTTGAATCTCCTACACATGAAATACTTGTTCCTTTAAACAAAGAGTTACACAGCTGGACAATTGAGAACTTGATTAAAAACGCTATTGACGCCATGAAAGGGAAGGGTAGCTTAGATGTATTAATACAAGACGCCCCTAAACAAGTCCATATATTCATCAGTGACACTGGAAATGGTATTCCTAAGAAGATGTTCAACAAGATATTTGAACCAGGATACACCACGAAAAAAAGAGGTTGGGGATTAGGACTTTCTTTAACCAAGAGAATTGTTGAAGACTTTCAAAATGGAAAAATAAAAGTATTACACTCTGAAGTAGGCAAAGGAACTACATTCTGCATTACCTATAAAAAATAAAAAGGCTGTCCTACGGGGCAGCCTCTCTTCTATCATTCTATTCGCCTATAAATGGCTATTAATAGTTTTCGCTATAGTTTCAAACTCCTCAGGAGTAAGTTTTTCTTTTTTCGTAAAGCGCATATCATCCATTTCTTGTAACGGAATTAAATGAACGTGTACATGAGGTACTTCAAGACCTACTACTGCTACACCTACTCGTTTACAAGGTACTGCTTTTTCTAAGGCAATAGCTACTTTACGAGAGAACTTCATTAACTCGATATACTGATCCTCTTCCATATCAAAAATCTTATTAATTTCTTTCTTAGGGATACATAATGTATGTCCTTTAGCATTAGGATTAATATCTAAAAATGCTAAGAAATTATCATCTTCCGCTACTTTATAAGCAGGTATCTCTCCACTGATGATCTTTGTAAAAATAGAACTCATAATATCTTAATTTTAAATTAGTCTCTTGAAATTTCAAGGATTTCAAAATTCATAATACCGTTTGGTACTTTGATTTCTGCTGTATCCCCAACTGATTTACCTAACAACCCTTTTCCGATAGGTGAAGTTACAGAAATTTTTCCTGCTTTCAAATCAGCTTCACTCTCTGCTACTAACGTATAAGTTAATTGCATTCCATTAGTTTGGTTTTTAATCTTTACTTTAGACAAAACCAATACTTTAGAATTATCTAACTGAGATTCATCTATAAGTCTTGCGCCAGACGCTACTTCTTCTAATTTAGCAATTTTAAGTTCTAATAAACCTTGTGCTTCTTTAGCTGCATCATACTCCGCATTCTCCGATAAATCACCCTTGTCCCTTGCATCAGCAATAGCTTGTGAAGCTTTAGGACGCTCAACACTTTTTAACTGCTCTAATTCGTCTCGTAATTTTTTAAGACCTTCCGCAGTATAATACGAAATCTTACTCATAATTAACTGGTTTATATAAATAGAAAGAATCCCATTAAAACGGGATTCTTCCTATAAGATATTTATTATTTTTTTTGTTTAATCTATATATTAACTCTTGAACTCTATTTGTCAAAGTTAAATAATTAAATTTGTTTTGCAAATACTTTATATCATGAAAAAAGCATTTATAATAATTCTCACTATACTAATATCTGTGGCTTGTAGTAAAAGCAATAGCCGTTATTCTAACCCATATTTACCAAGTCAAAATGTAAGTTTCTCGGTCTATTTAAACAATGTGGATGCTGTAGATGTTCTTAATCCTGGAGGAGTTTACATTACCTATAATTACGGAATAACTGGAGTAGCAATCTTTAATGCAGGCTCTCAATATTTCGCTTATGAACTTACGTGTCCCAATCACCCGATAGAACGTCCATGCTCTCGATTAGTGCGAAAAGACAATAAAGGGGTGTTTGTAGAATGTAAATGTTTGCATCAGCACAATGGTAAAGAGGCTCAATTTAGTTTGATTAACGGACAATCATTAACTCCAGGTATTGAATATCAATTAAAACCTTATCCTGTTACAAAACGAGGAGACTATCTATACGTCAATTATTAATATAAAGCTATCTACAATGTAGGTAGCTTTTTTCTTTAGCAAATAATCCCTTGCCTTTATCTCGAATAATTCACACCCTCTACTTATTTATATATCACTAATAAATTAAAAGTACCATTTTTCGAATTAAAGCAAACCTTTTCAATTTTCAATTCTACTGCATTTTTCAATCTTATATATACTTTTTTCAGCCTATTTTAAAAGCGGTCTTAGTTGAATAAAGCTTAATTGTATATTGTATGTATAATAATTGTACAGTGAATATATAAAATTACATAGCTTCTATACATTGACTATACATACACTATACATAGACTATACAAACACACTGAATAAAACCCACAAAAAAATCCTCTATTTACATAGAGGATTTTAGACAACAACGTAGAACTATTGTTCCTTTTTTCGACCCATCGTTGTTTTTGGTGTTTTTTATATTTCGTCTTTTGCAAAATCTCTTTCGAAATTCGCTAATTAAAATTTAATTGTCAATCCTGCCAAGATATTAAACTCCGCTTGTGGATAATATCCTGCACCATCCATCATGCTTGTGCCATCGTAATCTGTCCAATAGTATCCGTTCGAAATATATTTTACATTAAATATATTATTAGCTAAGACAGATACTCCAATACTCTTAACCCATCCTTTTATAGGGAACTCATAAGTTGCACTTAAATCGTTTACAAAATAAGAATCTAACTTAGAATTTGCTGTTTCAATATTCGACATATATTGTTCTCCTACAAATTTAGTCAATAAAGAAACACTCATTCCTTTAACTGGTAAATATGTTAATGCGTTTGACGCTACGAAATCTGGAGAAAAAGCAATAGCCGTTGTTCCAAAATTCTTTCTTTCTCCTTCCCAGAAATACTCAAAGTTTTTATTTTTATTAGAACTAATCGTAATACTTGGATTCCAATATAGCTTATCCAACACTTTTACATTAGCATCAATTTCTATACCTAAACGGTAGCTATCTTTTGAATTTTCTCTAACAGCTGCTCCCACATCATTCAAATCACCTGTTACTACTAACTGATCTTTATACTTCATATAAAAAGCATTCACATTCACGGTAGCTCTTTCATTTCTAAATCTCCAACCTAATTCAAAATCATCTAATCTTTCTGCTTTAGGCAACACATCCAATTTTCTTTCTTTGTAATCGGTACGATTAGGCTCTCTGTTTGCTCTTGCATAAGAAAAGTAAAGTTGGTTATCTTCATTAGCTTGATATGTTAGACCTGCTTTTGGATTAAAGAAGATAAAGTTTTCATTTAAATTTCCTATTTCAAGACTCGTTGTTTCGTAAGTAACGCGTCTGTATTGTAAGTCTCCAAATAAGCTAAACTTATCTGTAAACTGCCAAGTTGCTTTCGTAAAAAAGTTCATATCCGTTTTTACTGAACTATCTCTGTAATACTCTTGCTTATAGCTATGCGCTACAGGCTCTTTTGTCCATAGTACTTGACCGAAGTGATCTCCTTCGTACTTATTTGCACCCCCACCCATAGACAGGCTTAAATCGTCTGTTTGGTAGTTTGTTGTGAACACCATTCCATAGAAGTGATTATCCAATCCTTTTCTGCGAATAAGATCTGTTCTATTTACTTCTTTTCCGTCAACTATAATTGGGGCAAAACCGTATTCTTTAAACTTTTGATTCTTTTTATAGTTTTCATAATAACCATCTCCTTTTGTGTAATGCAACGACACATTTGAAGTCCATCTATCAGACCAACGCTCACTCCAGTGTAATTGATAGTGATTTTGTATATAGTTGTCTGTTTCGTTATTGTAAAACTGTACATTTCCTTCATCATCTTTATACTTCCCAGCTGGGTTATAACGGCGACCATATTTGTCGATATCTGCTTGGTCTACTCCATTCCACGCTTGATAGGTTTTTTGTTTACCACCAAAAACAATCGCTTTTACTAAAGATGAATTACCTACATAAACTCCTTGTAAATAGTATGATTTCATTTTTGAATCTGCTCTATCTATGTATCCATCTGAATGCATATCAGATAAACGACCAGCGATTTCAAATTTGTTGTTCATCAAACCTGTACTGAATTTAACTGTAGATTTTCGTGTATTATAACTACCAAATGAGTTTGATATTTCACCATTAGCATCGTGAGAATAATCATCTGTTTTAAGATTTAAACTCGCTCCAAAAGCAGCAGAACCATTAGTAGAAGTTCCAACCCCTCTTTGCAATTGTAAACTCTGAACAGAAGAAGTAAAATCAGGCATATTTACCCAAAAAGAACCTTGAGATTCTCCATCGTTGTACGGAATTCCATTTAATGTTACATTTACTCTTGTAGCATCAGAACCACGTACTCTGAAACTTGAATATCCTACTCCATTTCCAGCATCTGTAGTGGTTACAACTGAAGTCATGTACGACATCATAGAAGGAATATCCTGTCCAAGATTACGAGCGGCAAGTGCTTTTTTAGAAAGGTTGCTGTAAGCGATAGGCGTTTTATCATCAATCTTAACTGCTGATAATACAATTTCATCCAACGAAGTATTGTGGATAGAGTCATTTAACTTTTGTTCTTGTCCAAAAGAAGTCATTTGTGCACCAACACACAAGGCAAGAGCAAATAAAGGATTAGTTAGTTTTTTTTTCATTCGTAAAAAATACTTTCACAAATAAAAGGGGCAATTATTTAATAGATTAATAATTACACGTATTCCATAGCAACCGTTGAAATTCGATTGCTTTACTCCCTTGGCAGCATTACCCGCCCAGGTTCTATGGGTATGATCTCAGCCGTACGGCACCCCTTTGAGATTTATTGTGCAAAGGTAATAATAAATCTCATATTGTGGTTATAACTGAAATAGATTTAGTTACAACTCCTTTTTACTACAAATTAGGTCGCTTTCGCAATGCTTTCTTTAAAGATAATTGCTGTTTATTATCCTTTCTCTTTTGAATAACACGTCTTGGTACTTTAGTCTCGCGTCTTGGTTTTTCAATCTTTAAACCCATTGCTAAAAGTT
>JASLGC010000164.1 GCA_030150335.1 Flavobacterium sp. | reverse complement strand
ACTCTAAAGAATATTGAACACCTTATCTATTTACATTGCTTAAAACAAGTAATTCTTTGTCAATAGAATATAAATATAGCTTTTACTTTAAACAGATAGGAGACAGATTATAATACCGCTATTAATTACTGCAATTGCTTTTTTAGTTTAAAAAATATCTTTCTATTTCAGTAAAATCTTCTTTCTCAAATCTCTTTAGTTTTTTATCATTGACTACATAGATTTCATTACAAAAAGAAAAAAGGCTCTCTAATACATGAGAAGAAATAAAAACAATCTTTGTTTCAGCAACCTGTTTTAAATACTTTATAACTTTTAAATTTGATTCTATATCCAAACCATTAAAAGGTTCATCTAATATGTATAAGTCATATTCTCTAATAAACAGAGCATTTAAATAGATTTTTTTTCTCATACCAGTAGAGTAATTAGCTATAAACTCATTTTCTGGTAGTTTAAAAAAATAGTTTTCCTTGTTACTATTTTCTCCTAAAGTAAGTTGAGAAAAAAAGTTTATAAACTCCTTTCCTGTCAGTTCATTATAAAGAACTGGTTCAGTAGGACACCATAGTATATCACCTCTCACTAAATCTTTATTATCAAGAGTTATACTTCCTTCAAATTTCACTTGCTTTAGCAAACTTTTAAAAAAAGTTGTTTTACCTACTCCATTCTTCCCAACAATGCCATATATACCAGGTTTTGAAATATGAATAGCTATATTTTCTAAAATAGAATCATCATTTTTAGAATAGAATATCTTTTTAATTTGAATATCTAACATTGTATTTTCTCTATATTTTTTACACCTCTTAAATAGAAGTACGGAATTAACACAAAAGCACCATAAGACACTCCCCCAACTAACACACCAAATAACACTCCTCTAAAAAGTAAATTATTTGTATAATATTTACAGATTACAACTACAGAAGAATAAAAATAAATCCCTAATACAAGCAAAGTTTCATCTATACTTTTAATTAAAATAGTATGAATAATTAGAAACAAAGCATTAAACAAAAAAATGTTTATGATATAAACGAAGAGTTGTTTATTCAGAAAATGCCTTCCTATATATTTAGAATAAACAATAAACTCACTTTGCTCCTCTTCAAAATATATCATAATTGGAAAAATAAGAGAAACTAAAACTGCAAAAAAAACTAGATTTTCATTTTCTTTATAACCTCCCATACACAATAAGAAAATAGATACAATCATAATCAAATACCCTCTATATTTCCTAAAGTAAATATGCCATATTGGAGCAATTAGTTTAAAAGGCAAAGGAAATGGACTAACCTTTATTTGACTAATATAGGTTATTAAATAAGCATATAACACCCCGAAAAAAACATAAAATTCTCCCTTGAGTAAATAAATAAAAGTCACAGGTAAAATATAAATCAGGTATTCACTGAACAATAATAACCTATACTTTTTACTTTCTTTCAACAATTCTAAATCTTGCCTTTTCAAATGATAGACCAATGGTTCCAAAAAGAGAATTAGACCAAAGTATCCTATGCTATCATAGAATTTATAAAATGCAATATAACATCCTCCTAAAAAAAGTAAAAAAAGAACTATAGCAGATTTATCATTTTTAGGCAAAAACTTACGTAATCTGACTAGTATTAAAGTTGAAAGAAGTCTAAACATTAACATTGAATATTATAGAAGTCCAAAATACAAAACATTACTGTCTTTCAAACTAAATATATTCTCAATCTATAAACTCTAACGAAATACTTACAATTTTAAATGCGACTCTACAAGGCTTTATCCCGAGTCTATGTATACTCTATGTATAGTGTATGTATAGTATTTCTATAAAAACCATGTCAATTTATACAATCATTCCACATAGAATACACATACACTATATAATCAAGCTGTTTAAAACAGGAATAGCGACCTATTTAAAATTGAAAAAAAACAAGAGAAAACACAGTAACCTTTTGACCGATAAACAACCTTTTTATATTTTCCTTAAATTGTAAAACAGTATTCTATTTTAGAAGAATAATTTCTAAAAATTCACTTAACAGCTCATTTTAAAAAAAACGCATAAAAAATTCAAAGGAAGAATAGGCGAATCCTTAACAATAGAAGAAAAAACTTGTAAATTCGGTATCAATAACGAGGTGATAAATCTACCAATATTATCAATGCTGATAAAATACCGAAATCCATCGTTAAAATATGCAAAACAAAGTATAAGATAAGGTAGATAAAGATATTTTTTTATACTTTTGCTTTCGTAAATTAATTACAGAAAAATAGATAAATTATGAAAACGATTCAATTTAGAGAGGCAATATGTGAAGCCATGAGCGAAGAAATGCGTCGCGACGAATCAATATATTTAATAGGTGAAGAAGTAGCTGAATATAACGGTGCTTATAAAGCTTCTAAAGGTATGTTGGACGAATTCGGTCCTAAACGCGTAATTGACGCGCCTATTGCTGAGCTTGGATTTTCAGGTATTGCAGTAGGATCAGCAATGAACGGTAACCGTCCAATTGTTGAGTTTATGACATTCAACTTCTCTTTAGTTGGTATCGACCAAATTATAAACAATGCTGCTAAATTACGCCAAATGTCTGGTGGACAATTTAACATGCCTATCGTATTCCGTGGTCCTACAGCTTCTGCTGGACAATTAGGAGCGACTCACTCTCAAGCTTTCGAAAACTGGTATGCTAACGTACCTGGATTAAAAGTTGTAGTGCCTTCTAACCCTTATGATGCAAAAGGATTATTAAAAGCTGCTATCCGTGATAATGACCCTGTTATCTTCATGGAATCTGAGCAAATGTATGGTGATAAAGGAGAAGTGCCAGAAGGTGAATACTCTATCCCATTAGGTGTTGCTGACATCAAAAGAGAAGGAACTGATGTTACTATCGTTTCTTTCGGTAAAATTATCAAAGAAGCTTACAAAGCTGCTGATGAATTAGCTAAAGAAGGTATTTCTTGTGAAATCATCGACTTACGTACTGTACGTCCTTTAGATAAAGAAGCAATTTTAAACTCTGTTAAGAAAACTAACCGTTTAGTGATCTTAGAAGAGGCTTGGCCATTTGGAAGTATTTCTTCAGAAATTACTTACATTGTACAAGAGCAAGCATTTGATCATTTAGATGCTCCAATCCAAAGAATTACTACTGCTGATACGCCTGCTCCTTATTCTCCTGTTCTTTTAGAAGAATGGTTACCGAATTCGAACGACGTTGTTAAAGCGGTTAAAAAAGTACTTTATAAATAAAAAAATAACGTATATTTGAAAGACTCCATTTGTAATTAAATGGAGTCTTTTTTTTATGTACTTATTATTGCTATGAAAAACAAATTTAAGTTCCTGCTATTTTTCTTATTTATTTCCATCTTTAGTTGGGCTCAAACTAAGGTTAGTGGTAAAATTATAGATAAAAACAATCAAGAAGTGCCCTTCGCAAGCGTTTATTACAAAAACTCTACAGACGGAGTTATTGCTAATGAATACGGAAAGTTTTATTTAGAATCTGCTAAATCTTACGATATATTAATCGTTTCTTTTGTAGGATATGAAACAAAAGAAATTCAACTATCAGGCAAGACAAACCTTGACCTTACCATTGTTTTAGATGAAGACAACTTACTCTCTGAAGTAACAATATACGCTGGAAAAACTTCAAAAAAGAACAACCCAGCCTTAGATATTTTACGTAAAATCTGGGAGAGAAAAAGAAAGAATGGTTTGTATATGTTTGCCAACTATGAGTATGACAAATACGAAAAAATTGAGTTTGACTTAAACACAATTGACAGTGCTTATAGACAGAAAAAGCTGTTTAGAGGAATGGATTTCATTTTTGAGCATGTCGATACAAGTAAAATTACAGGAAAAACATACTTACCTATTTTTATCAATGAAAACTTTGGACAAGTTTACGGTGACAACAAAAACAATCGTAAAATTGAAAAAACTTTAGGTAACAAGAATTCAGGGTTTGACACAAACCAACACATTATTGAGTTTGTTAAAGACTTATATGCTGATTACAACATCTACAATAACTATATCAAGATTTTTGATAAAGACTTTGTGAGCCCTCTATCAAGAACAGGGATTAATGTATATAACTATGTTCTTGTAGATAGTGCTTATATAGAAGATAAATGGTGCTACAACATTGTTTATTATCCAAGAAGAAAAGGTGAGCTAACTTTTAAAGGTGATTTCTGGGTAAACGATTCTACGTTTGCTATTAAGAAGATCAATTTAGACGCCAGTAAGGACGCAAATATCAACTGGGTAAAAGATATCTATATCGAGCAAGAGTTTGATGTTTTAAACGACTCTGTGTTCTTACTAACGAAGGATTACTTTATGTCTGACTTCGCTTTATCTAAAAAGGAAACTTCTAAAGGTATTTACGGAAAGAGAACTTCTATTTATAAACACCATAAGTTTGATATAGAACATCCAACTGAATTTTATCAAAAGAACATCAATACGTATGATGAAACTGTTTATAAGCGTTCTGACGATTTCTGGAAAAGCTATCGTTTTGAGCCATTAAGCAAAGATGAATTAGGTATCTATAAAATGTTAGATACGCTAAAAACAGTACCTAAATTCCGTTTCATCTTCGACCTTTCATCTACTATTGCGAGTAACTATTACAACATCAATAAATATAAATTTGACTATGGTCCTATTTTTTCTACATTCGGATATAATGACATTGAAGGATTAAGACTTAGGGCTGGTGGTAGAACGTATTTTGGTCCAAATGATAAATGGAGGCTTGAAGGATACGGTGCTTACGGATTTAAAGACAATAAATTCAAATACGGTATCAGTGGTAAAGTTTTACTACACAATGATAGCCGATTAATCTTATTTGGAGGTAATAGACGAGATATTGAACAAATTGGGGTTAGCTTAACGGAAACTAACGATGTTTTAGGAAGAAGTTTCGCTTCGAGTTCCCTTTTTGCAAGTGGAGATAATTCTAAACTAACTGATATTAATTTATCAACTGTAGGAATGGAAATTGAACCTGTGAAAAACTTGAGGTTTATCACAACCTTTAGCTATAGAACATTAAAACCTGCATCTGATGCGTTTAACTTAAACTATTACTCGGATAAGGAAACAGGCGAAATTAAAAATGAAACAAAACAATCGGAAATTGAACTTGCGATTGACTATACACCTGGTAGAAGAACAATCGGATATGGGGTGGACAGAAAAGACATTGACAATAAATATTTAAAACTATACTTGAGATTTAGCCAAGGTTTTAAAGGTGCTTTAGAAAGTGATTTTGAATATCAAAAACTACAGTTTTATGCAAGTAAACCTATTTTATTAGGTGGTTTTGGTACACTTACAACTACTTTTGAAACAGGAAAAACGTTTGGCGAAGTACCATTAGGACTATTGAGTGTGATACCTGGTAACCAAGCTTGGTTTAATATTACAAATACATTTGCCAACTTAGATTACTATGAATTTGTAACCGACCAATATGCGGCGCTACATTTAGAGCACAACTTTGGTGGTCGCTTATTCTCAAGAATTCCTTGGTTACGTGATTTTAATCTAAGAGAGATTGTCGGTGTTAGAGGAGCTTATGGTAAAATATCGCAAGACAACATTGCTCTTAATGCTTCTGACTTAGTTTACAAAGCACCTAAAGATGTTTATTACGAATATTATGTTGGAGTTGGAAACATCTTTAAAATATTCAGATTAGACTTGAGTTGGAGAGGGAATTACTTAGATATGCCAGATGCAAGAAAATTTGCAATCCGAGGATCATTCGGAATTTATTTCTAATAATCTTTCCAAAACTTGTTATAAACAAGTAATTAGAGTACTTTTGCACCCGATTATTTAGAAATAAGATTAAAATAAAAAGATATGAATACATTTGAAACTTTCGACGCTTTTGTTGAAATTCCAGCAGGAAGCAGAAACAAATACGAGTATGATTTTGATTTAAAAAGATTACGTTTTGACCGTCTTTTATATTCAAACATGAGATATCCAGCTGATTACGGATTTATTCCAGAAACATTAGCTTTAGATGGAGATCCATTAGACGTATTAGTAATGTTTACAGAGCCTTCAGTTCCAGGATTGGTAGTAGAGGTTAAACCTGTAGGTATTTTCTACATGGCTGATGACAAAGGAGATGATGAAAAAATTATCTGTGTTCCAGTATCTGACCCAATTATGAACAAGTTAAACGACATCAATGACGTTAACGAGCATTTCAAAAAAGAGGTTGAGCACTTTTTCAAAGTTTACAAAGACTTAGAAAACAAAAAAGTTACAACTAACGGTTTTGGAGACAAAGCTGCTGCTATCAAAATGATTCAAGAATGTACTGAGCGTTTTGAGAAAATCGAAAATAAAAAAGAAGGATTATTCAGTATCCGTTTCTAACAATATTTCAAAGGCATCTAATTAATTAGATGCCTTTTTTTATTTTACACTTACCTCAACTATACTGCTATCGACTAAATCAAACTCGTATAGTTGTACTTTACTTATATCAAAGTTACTTTCTTCTTAAACTATCAATAACACACTTCTTGTGTTATCTATTAATGCATATACTACAAGTTACTAATATCTCTAACATCTTTTACTTGTAGGCACTTGATATGTATTTCAAATTACTACTCTTAGTTTACTATTTCAACGACCTACTATTCATAGAATTTTTCAAATCTATTCTACAGCACAGTACTATCATTTACCCCATTTTCTATTCTAAGTAACTAAATACTAAATTCTCTTAATTAGATTTTTTTTCTTGAATATTTTCAAAAGAAAGAACACTTTGCCCCTATTTTACAATAATTGAAAGAACACTAATAGTAACAGCTTCTCAAACGCATATAGATTCACCGCAGGACTTGCTAAATTAAGGAAGAATAGGATAATCTCGAAAAGACATTTAGAGTTGGAATACTGTTGTTTATAAATCTCATATACCTACCTACTGATACCTATTTAAAATGACTAATTCCCCTCCTCATTAGGTCATAAACCACTTCAATAATATAAAAACCTTTATTCCTATATATAATTAATTAATATCTCATAAAGTTATCCATTACTAATATTTGATAATTAATTTATACTTTAATTACACATATATAACCAAAACCAACTATATAATAAGCATAAATCAACAAAAACAACATTTATGAAAAATATCACAAATTTATTCGAAATAGTAATTTTCACAGCCATAACTCTTCTACTCCCCTTTTCACCCTCTGCTTTTTCTCAAGCACTTAGTGTAAATACACCAAACCCAATTGGTATATTTCACGTAGACGGACAAGGTGATAACAAAGGAGAACTAAATCTAACAGACGCACGACAAGCGAATGATTTTGTAATTACAAAACAAGGAAATGTTGGTATAGGAACAACTTTCACTTCAAATAAATTACGCATTTCTTCATCTTCTGATCCAGTAAAAATAGAAGGCTTAAAACAAGCAGATGTTTACAAAAATGACGTTCTCCTCATTGATAAAAATGATATTGTCAAAAAAGGAGCTCCTCTAACTGAATCACCAGTACCTAAATCTACCTTTCTTAGATTAGAAAATACAATAGATGGTTTTCTAAATGATACGATAACACAATCTATTCCAATGACATTAGTCTACAATAATATTGATGGTTTGTCATATAACAGTACAAACTCTGAGATAACATTTCCTAAAGGCGTTTATAAAATAACCTTTAACTACGAAGCAGTACATAAAGGGTGTTCGATTAGCTCTTATAGAGTCGTTTTTCCTACCTCGTATAATGGTAGCAAACTTTCTCTTTTTAATACTGCACATCATGGTGATTATTTGAGTCAACATGGAGGTACATTTACTTTTGTATCAATCTTGTCAGAAAAACAAAAATGGCAAATTAGCTTGTATAGAGCTAATTCTGGAAACTGTAGAGGTCCAAAAATGTCATTACTAAAAGATGCAACACAAATAGTCATTGTCAAAATAGCAGATCAGGCTTAATAGCACATCTCATCACTATAGAATACCAATCTACTATAAGAATCAAAAATATATTATCATGAATAAGAAAATATTTTCATTACCTAAACTCCTCAAAAAAATTACAATGCTTTTTTGCATCCTTTTTTTAACTCCAATCTACAGCCAGGCTGTAGGCATAGGTACAAAGAATCCGTTTGGAGTTTTCCATATTGATGCAGCAGAAGATAATCTTAGTAGTGGCAAACCAACAATTGCACAACAAGCAAATGACTTTATTGTTACAAAAGATGGGAATGTGGGAATCGGAACGGCTTTCCCAACTAATAAATTACATATAAATGCCACTCCAGATATAGAGCCATTAAAAATCGACAACTTGCAAAAAGACGATATAAATCAAAATCAAATACTTGTTGTAGATGAAAATAATATTGTCAAGAAAGTACCTTCTCCTCCAACATTTACAGCTCCAACTACTACTCTATTTCTTCTGAAAAATATGCAAGCAGACTTTTTGCTTGATGCTCAAGTAGGAGAATCTCGAAATGTTGATATGGATATAGTTGAAAATTCGATAAAAGGTTTGGAATATGATAAAATCTCCAATACGATAACCTTTCCAACAGGTAAATATCAAATTATTTTTACCTATGGAGCAGTACGTAAGATTTGTGAGTTAAGTTCTTATTTTATTGATTTCCCTTCAGACGATGGTACTCTTATAAGAATGTTTAATACCAGTGGAAATGTAAGTGATTCTGGAGATCACTCAGGTACATTCATACACACATTTAATGTAACCGAACCAATAAAGTGGCAAATAAAATTAGGCAGAGGTGGTTCAGGTGATTGTAATAGTTTTGGAGCTAATCTCCTAAGTAATGTAACTCAATTAATCGTATCTAAATTTTAGATTAAAGGCAGTCCATAACTACACAAATCATTTAATTATCGAAAACGTGTTCAATATTATCTTACTGCAATGAAGAAAAGATAGCCTTATAGCAATAATTAATTATCTCAAAAGCAACTTATGTATAAAATAAAATGTCGCCCACTCAAAATAGTAAAAAGCACGCTAACTTGTTTTCTACTACTCCTATCCACTGTGATTTTTAGCCAAAATATTGGCGTAAATACAGCTAATCCAATAGATATATTTCATGTAGACAGTAAAGGGAATAACCCCTTAAAAGGCAATCCATCAAGTGACCAACAAAGTGATGACTTTATTGTTACCAAAAAAGGAAATGTCGGAATCGGAACAATTAACCCAACTGCTAAATTGCAAATTGAGTCAAATTCTGATACAAATCCTTTGCAAATTGAAGGATTAACCGAAGGACAACTTCTGTCAAATAATATACTTGTAATTGACAATCAAAATATCGTTAAAAAAGCTCCCCCACTTGAATCTTATAATAATCCAAGTCCTACCATTTTTACATTAAACCAAATTCAAGAAAATTTTTTACAGAATACTAATCCTGGTGAAGTAAGTACTATACCGATGACATTAACAACAAATACAATAGAGGGATTAACTTATGACGAAACAACCTCTACTATAACATTTCCTAAAGGTACTTATCAATTTATTTTCATTTATAATGCTAAACATAAGGATTGTAATCTTAGTTCTTATTTCATGGAGTTTCCCTTTGGAAATAACAAAACCAAAGTATATAATACATCTCCTCACAAAATAAATTCCTCCGATGATCATGGTGGGTCAATGAATTATGTAACAAGTATTCCTGAAGGTGTAAAATGGAAAATACAGTTAGGTAGAGGTGAGTCTGGCTTTTGTTTAGGAGAAGGAATGAAGCTAATGGATAGACAAACACAATTATTAATTTATAAACTAAAGGACTAAGTAATTCACCCTTTTGCGAAACGGAATAAAGTAAAGACTTTGTTCCGTTTTTTTTTGCTTAACACAATTCCTCTTACAATCAATTTAATTGATTCAACAATCAATTGTATTGAAATCATTATTTATAGTTATTAATAGTTAATATAGATTAAAGAACTACATATCGAAATTTCAGCAATAAAAATACACTTTATTTGCATTTAATTCAAAAACACAGACACTTTACCCCTAATAAAAACAACAAATACACACTTTAAAACGATTTTATGAACAAAACACACTTCAATTCTCCCAAATTATCACAAGTTCTAACATTTGGTAGCATTTTACTTTATTCCTCTACAATTTTCAGCCAAACTATTGGAATAAACACAGAAAACCCTCAAGGAATATTACACGTAGATGGAAAAGGTGATAATGATAAAAAATCAAAGCCTACAATAGCTCAACAAGCAAATGATTTTATCATTACAGAATCTGGAAATGTTGGTATTGGAACTATTAATCCAACTAACAAATTACATATAAACGCATCTGATAACCCTATAAAAGTAGAGGGTCTAAAAGAAGGTGACATTTATACAAATAACATACTTGTATTAGATAAACAAAATCAAATTAAAAAAGCCAATACTTTTGAAAAACTTTCCCTTCCAAGTCCCGCTGTTTTCAGGGTTCAAACTGATCAAAATAATTTTTTACAAAACTCAAAAATAGGTGATTCGCAAACAGTCCCAATGAAAATGATTAAAAATGCAATTACTGGGCTAAAGTATAGTGAGGCCTCTAATACAATTACTTTTCCTAAAGGAACATACCAAATTAGTTTCATTTACGAAGCAACTCACTCAACTGCCAATTGCACCATTAGTTCTTATTTTATAGATTTCCCTTTAGATAATAGCTATACAAGAATTCATAATACAGCAAGCCACAACGGGGGAAGTAATTCAAATCATGGTGGAACTATCACATACGCATCAACATTGCCACAGAATAAACAATGGCAAATACGTCTTGGGAGAGGGCAATCGGGAAATTGTGTAGGACAAGGAATGTCTCTCAAAAAACTATCTACACAAATTATAATCTTCAGATTAGGAGATTAATCTCCTTTTACTATTTGTAAAATAATTACATATCATCTAAATGGAGTATTGACTTCACTTAAATAACATATTTAACACTGATAAATGGCTTGAGTTGTAACAACTCAAGCCATTTTTATTTTACAAATAATCCAATCTTACATTGAGTAAAAAACTTGTTAGACAATTTATTAAAAGGCATTTATAGCTCTTAATGACTTCAAACCAATTACCAATTCAATTACAACAAATTATATTAAAAACGTCATTAATAATTAATAAATAAGAAATATATTCAATATTAACTTTTTCCAAATATTTTCATACTTACTTTGCATTTAAATCAAAAAAAGCAATATAAAGCATACTTTTAAACAATAATAATCCATTTTCAAAATAATTTTATGAATACACTAAAATTCAAGGTTACAAGGCTATTTAAACACATTGTAATTTGTATTCTTTTACTATTTAAAGCAACTATGTTTGGACAAGCCATAGGAGTTAATACAAAGAATGCATTAGGAATATTCCACGTGGATGGGAAAGGTGATAATAATATTACATCAGCCCCTACACAGGCCCAACAAGCGAATGATTTTATCATTACAAAAGAAGGAAACGTAGGGATTGGTTTAATTAACCCTCTATATAAATTACACATTAACTCAGAAGCTGATCCTATAAAAGTAGAAGGAATTTCTATAGGTGATATCAATACTGACGGTTTACTCCTATTAGATGAAAATAATATTGTAAAAAAGATCCCGACATTAAGTAACCTTGCAATTCCTATGCCTGCAGTATTTACATTAGAAAATAACTTAGACATAGTTTATCCAGATAAAGATGAAGCAAAAATAATTCCAATGAAAATGATAGTCAATTCAATCAAGGGATTAACTTTCGACGAAGAAACTTCTACTATAAATTTCCCTAAAGGAATTTATAAAATATCCTTTAATTATGAAGGGTTTCAAATATTCTGTACACAAAGTACTCATTCCGTAATTTTCCCTTCAACAAAAATTCCAGAAGGAGTAAGAATCACTAAAGCTTCTCCACATGGTCTTCTAAATACTACAGGAAGTTATGGAGAGACTATCACCTATGTAACAACCCTTTCAAAACCACAATCTTGGCAGATTAGACTTAATGATGGTAGAACTGGATTATGTGATGGCTTAAAAACACTGCTAAAAAAAGATTCTACGCAATTAATTATAAATAGACTTGGTGATTAACTTACTACGAGAAATGACATTGCTTTTCTTTTGATATATATTCATTTTAAACAATTAGAACTTACAAACTGAATTAGATTTATGAAAAAAACGAAAATACACATACATACTACAAATTTTGTCTTTGGCATATTATTGCTATTTTCATCAACAATTTTTAGCCAAAAAGTAGGGGTTAATATTCTTACTCCTTTAGACGTATTTCACGTAGATGCTAAAGGAAATAATAATGGAAATACAAATCCTACTACTGCTCAACAATCTGATGACTTCATAGTAACATCTGATGGTAATGTAGGAATTGGAACAATTACTCCAAGTAACAAATTGCACATTATTTCAGACAAAGATCCTCTAACAATTGAAGGTTTACAAAGTGGCAACATAAATACAAATAATTTATTAGTAATTGATAAAAACAATATCATTAAAAAAGCCGAATCCTTTGAAGACTTATCACTTCCTATTCCATTTCCTGCTATTTTCATCTTAGAAAAAGATCAAATAGACTTTTTACAAAATGGTATAGGAGGAAACACTCAAATAGTTCCCCTTACACTTGATAGAAACCATATCGGAGGATTGACTTTTGATCAAGAAAAATCAACTATTACTTTACCAAAAGGTACTTATCAATTTTCATTTACCTATCAAGCTACTCATTCTGACCCAAAACAGACGTGTCAAATTAGCTCATATTTCATTGATTATCCTTCATACAATACCCTTACTGAGAGAATATCTAATACAAGTAATTTTCTTGGAGGATCAGCAATTTCTTCTTCACATTCTGGCACATTTAATTACACCGTCAAGTTACCAAAAGCAACGACTTGGCAAATTAAACTTGGAAGAGGCGACGTAGGAAATTGTTATCTCAAAGGAATGACCCTTCAAAAAGAGGCAACACAGCTGATAATATATAAATTAGGATAACCAATAATACAATTCAAATTTAATTTATGAATAACTTTCAAATCATATTTTATAAAGGATTAATGCATATTGCATTATATGTCATTTTACTATTTTCTTCTTCTATTTTTAGTCAAGCAGTAGGTGTAAATGCAGCAACTTCTTTAGGCATTTTTCATGTGGATGGCAAAGGTGATAATCATACAACTACAATTCCCACACCCAGACAACAACTCAACGATTTTATCATTACAAAAGATGGAAACATAGGGATTGGTTTAATTAACCCCAATAGCAAATTACATATATCTTCTAATTCAGACCCTTTAAAATTAGAAGGGTTAACAGAAGATAGTTATGCAGTCAATAAAATTCTTCTAATAGATGACAATAATGTAATTAAAAAAGGTAATTTTTCGAAGCTGCCTAATTTCCCACATTCAGCTTTCTTTTATTTAGAAAATAATATTTCTAATTTTCTAAATAATAGTCGTTTAAATACTACAGAGGCAATCCCAATGAAAATAGAATATTCTAATATAGAAGGCTTATTGTACAATGCTCAGAAATCTACTATTACATTCCCTAAAGGAATATATGAAATAACCCTGAATTTTGAAGCAACACATAAGGGTAAATGCAATACGACTTCCTATTTTGCCAACCTCCCTTATAAAAATGCTTCCACAATAATTCATAGAACTTTAAGCCATCTGGGAACCACAGAACTTCCACATAATGGTACAATAACTTTTGTAACAGAATTACCAAATGGAGGGACTTGGAAAATAGGACTTGGCAAAGGAGAAGCGGGTCTTTGTCCAAGAAGTCTTGGTGTAACTTTAAATGCAAAAAGCACACAATTATTTATCTATAAAATTATAGACTAATGCTAAAACTTGTAATGAGAAGTGATATTATTATACTTTTATCGCTTCTCATTAAATATTTTGTCATACTATCCTTACTTCCCTATCAAATTTCAATTGTTTTTTTCTCTACAATGAGACTATTTTTCGATATTTTTCTCATAATCAGCATTCATTTAGAGCCTCTTTCGACATATTAACCTATATTTCTGCAATACAACTACACTAACCTCTTTACTATTTAATATAAAATTCACATTAAATAACAGTTTTTATATAGAATATCGAATCTTAGTTAATTGAATATTCAGGATGGTTAGTATGCATCTAAAAATTAGTTTTTTCATAGTAAATTTTGCCTTAAAAAAATAGAACTCAAGAACGAATTAAATTTCATTTAACAAACTGTATATGCAAAACTTACGATGACATAACTTACATCCTTTACATTAGACAAACTACTCCTAACCTT
>JASLGC010000154.1 GCA_030150335.1 Flavobacterium sp. | reverse complement strand
AAATACATCTCTATTATAATCGTTGGCAAAGGTTACAGTACTCATAGACCCACCCTTAATTGCACTCTCCACAACAATAACAGCTTGAGACATTCCTGCCACAATGCGATTTCGCTGTATGAAGTTCTCTCTATCAATTCGGCTATTCATCCAAAACTCACTAATTAAACTTCCTCCGCTTTCCTCAATCTTCTTCGCTATTGGATAATGCTTTTCAGGATATATTTTGTTTAACCCATGACCTAATACTGCATAAGTATCCAATCCTTCTTCTAAAGCGGCAATATGTGCACATACGTCAATACCATAAGCAAGTCCACTAATTATAATCGGATTATATTCTTTAAGGTCGTGAATTAACTCCTTACAAAAGTCAACACCTCTCCTACTTGGATTACGCGTTCCAATAATGCTAATGACTCGACGGTTGTTAAAGTCAAAATTGTCATTAGAATGAAAAAGCAAAATAGGAGAATCGTCACATTCCTTTAGCAATTGTGGATAGCGAGAGTCTTTATAATGACAAACAAAAATATTTCTATCTTGAATAGCTTTCAATTCTAATTCTGCCTTTTTAAATACTAATGGATCGTGTATTTTATTCCACAATACAGTTCCTATTTGGTGTACTTGGATAATATCTTTTTGACTTGCTTGAAAAATTGCCTTAGGCGATTCAAAATAATCAATTAACCTTTTTGCAGTGACCGGCCCAATACCTATAACGGTTTGCAAGGCTAAAGTGTAAAACAACTTTTCTTCCTCCATAAATAAGCTTGCTATTTAATGTAACTATTTGTATATTGGATAATTATCCACAAAAACCTATCCAAAAACCTAAATTATTTCGAAGCTTATAGATTCTTGATATATTTGCTAAGAAACTTAAAATACAAACTATAAAATTTCTTAAAAATATTTGTGAATATTTTTTTGTTTCAGCTATTGTTTAATGTAATTTTGTCATTATGAAGATCGAGAAATACATATCAGCTTTATTATATAGATACCAGTGTGTAATCATACCGGGCTTTGGTGCATTTTTGACTGAGACTAAGTCATCTTACTACAATGAAGAAGAACAAGCGTTTTTTCCTCCACAAAAGATGATGTCTTTTAATGCTAATGTTAAGCATAATGACGGATTATTAGCTAATCATATTGCTGTTCAAGAGAACATCAGTTATGATGAAGCTGTAAAGGTTATTAGCCAAGCAGTAAAAGGTTGGGATAAAGAATTAAGCAATTTAGGTAGTTTATCATTATCTAATATTGGTATGTTTCAATGTAATAGTGAAGGTAATTTGGTTTTTGAACCAACTACAAACAGCAATTACTTGATGACTTCTTTTGGTTTATCGACTGTAATGGCGTCTTCTGTTGATAGAATTCCTACTATTCCATTAAAAGAAACAGTAGCTGTTCCTCAACAAAGAAAAAGTAGTAAATACGCTTTTGTTAAATATGCAGCTGTAATCACACTTTTCTTAGGAGTTGGAAGTGTTGTTGCTGATAAAGGATATGATGCTTATTTAAACGATCAATCATACACTATTGAGAAAAATGTTCAAACTAAAGTTCAGGATAAAATACAACAAGCTACTTTTATCATTGAACCAAGTGCTACAACAATCTCAATTCCTGTTAAAGAAGAAGTAGTTGAAGATACAGAAGTTAAAAAGCCTTACCACATTGTAGCTTGCGCTTTTAGAAGCAAACTAGCTTCTGAAGAAGAAGCCGTTAAACTACAAAACAAAGGTTTTGAAACTGCTACTGCTTTAGCTCGTACGAAATATGGAATGTATCCTGTTTCTTATGGTGGTTTTGAATCACAAGCAGATGCTCAAAAAGAATTAAAGCAAATCCATCGCTCTACAAATAAAGATGCTTGGATTTTAGTACAATAAATAGTTAAACATTAATCCCGAAACAGAAAGTTTCGGGATTTTTTGTTTAATGTGTCTATATTTGTCGAAAAGAAATAAATGGAAGCAAAATTAGTTTCAGAATCAGCTACACTGATGACTGACCTTGTTCTACCAGGAGAAACAAACCCGTTAAACAATATGTTTGGTGGAGAGTTATTAGCTCGTATGGATAGAGCAGCTGGTATCGCAGCAAGAAGACACTCACGTCGCGTTTGCGTTACGGCATCTGTAAATCACGTAGCTTTTAATAGACCTATCCCTCTTGGGAGTGTTGTTACTGTAGAAGCAAAGATATCTCGTGCGTTTAACTCTTCTATGGAAGTGTACTTAGACGTGTGGATTGAAGACCGTGAATCTGGTATCAAAAAGAAAGCGAATGAAGCTATCTATACTTTTGTAGCCGTAGATGATACAGGACATCCTGTTTCTATCCCTGAAATTATCCCTGAAACAGATATTGAAAAAGAACGTTATGTTGGGGCATTAAGACGTAAACAATTGAGCCTTGTAATTGCAGGTAAAATGAAACCATCTGATGCTACAGAATTAAAAGCGTTATTTAACGAATAGATATTATGAAAAAAATACTTTACTTTTTATTAGCAGCGTTATTCACTTTACAAACTGCTAATGTATTTGCTTGGGGTACAACTGGACACCGAGTAGTAGCTGAGCTTGCTGAAAGAAACCTTTCTAAGAAAGCAAAGAAACAATTAAAACAAATCATCGGAGATCAACAATTGGCTTATTGGGCTAACTGGCCTGACTATTTGAAGTCTGATCCTACTTGGAAATTCTCTGATAGCTGGCATTATATCAACTTAGCAGGTAACTTAGATCGTGAGGCTTTTGACCAAGAATTAGCTAATTCTACTGATAAAAACTTGTATAAAAGAGCTTTAATCTTGATTGAAGAACTGAAAGATAAAAACTTACCTCTTGCTAAAAAACAAGAGAATTTGTACTTCTTAATCCACATTATCGGAGATGCACACCAACCGTTACACATTGGTAGAGCAGATGATTTAGGTGGAAATCGCGTTAAATTAGAGTGGTTTAGAAAACCAACAAACTTACATAGTATCTGGGATTCTTCTTTAGTTGACTTTGATAAATATAGCTATACTGAGTATGCTACAGTTTTAGATGTACACGGAAAGGCTTATAACAAGCAAATTACTGAAGGAGGTATTGCTGATTGGATCTACGATTCATATACAATGGCAAATAAGATTTACGACAGTGTAGAGTCTCAAGAATCATTGAGCTACAAATATCATTTTAATCATAAAGATGATGTTGAAAATCAATTGCTAAAAGGAGGTTTGCGCTTAGCAAAAGTTCTTAATGAGATCTTCAAATAGTCTAAAGACAACATACAAAAAGGGCGAAGTAGATAATCTACCTCGCCCTTTTCTATTGATACTAATTGTTGTTTGCTAAATAAAGTTCAATCTTATCTGCTATAAGTCGATCTTGATGAAGATGAGCTTGAGCGCGATGAAGATGAAGAAGGTTGTGTAGAATATGACGATCTACTTGAACCTGATGAGCTATTTCCATAATTGCTACTTGATCTTGTTGAATAGCTACTATTAGTACTGCTACTTGGCGAACTACTACTTCTGCTATAACTTGATCGAGAAGAAGAAGAACTGCTCGGAGATGTGCTATAACTGCTATTAGAACCTCTACTGTAACCACTTCTACTTGATGAATTGTAACTGCTATTCGAAGAAGAGTTAGAATTACTTGAAGAAGAGTTTCCTCTGTTATAGTTTGATGAACTTGAAGAATTACCAGTAGAATAGCTTGAGCGACTATTAGATGAATTTGAATTTACATCTGATTTACTTCCACTATTACCTCTGTTGTAACTTCCGCTACCACTTGTTGCGTACTGGCTTCTACTATTACCTTTGTCGTAGCTATTTGAGTTACTACTTGAATAATCACTTCTGCTATTGCCTCTTTTATAATCGTTTTTTCCATTGCTCGAATATTCGCTTCTGCTATTGCCACGATTGTAATTACTACTTCCATTACTCGAGTATTCACTTCTTGAATTTCTACTTCTTGACAAGTCGTAACTATTGTAATAATTATTATCTCCATAGCGCGTACGGAATGAGTTATTCGGATTCTGACGCTCGTAATAATCCTGTCTTACGTTAGGATACATACGCTCTGCTCTACTACTATAGCGATATGGGCGATAGAAATAATTATTGCTTTGGTTAATGTGTACGTGAACATGAGACACATAACGTCCTGTAGAATACGGTGCGTATCCATAGTAATAATCAGGATAGTAGTTCCAATACCACGATGAATGATATGGTCTATAAGAAACTCCCCAGAATAAGCTAAACATCGGAGGTGTATTTACATACACAGGTTCATAAATATAATTTGCTCCATACAAATAAGAGTTTCCAACTACTTGCATATAGACAACTTTTTTACGCTTGTCTTTTTCTATTTCAATTGTTGCAACATCTTGAAATAAGTCTTTCCCAAGAACTGCCTGAATCACGATTAAGTGCGTTCTATCCTCAATTACTTCTACAACACGTAGATAATCTACATACCCATCCCCGTTAAGGTCAAGGTTATTGATTCTCAAATAAGGATCGTTTAGCCTAAACTCAAAGTCAGCTAAATCGGACGATTCTCCAAAAATAGAGGCTACTGCTTGTAGGTCTAAATTATCGCTAACGTCATAGTTATTAGCCTTTACCACTGTTCTTTGTCCATAAGACAAGGAGAAACTAAGTGTTAGAAATAACAAGGCTATATAGTGTAGTGTTTTCATGTTTTATCCTTTTCAATTAATAATACTTATTAGCAATAGCAATAAATATACCGTAACAATTTAGACCAAGATACTGAAAAACAAATAGCTAAAGACTTAATTAATTCTTAAATGCTCGTTTATTTATCTAATATTCACGTTCCTATTCTGTTGTTTTAAAGATTTAAGACACAGTAAACTAAATAATACCGGATTAGTATAACATTTTTACTAATTTTGTATTATAATATAGTTTATATGATTGATAGAGAAGAAATAAATTTTGAACGTTCTGTAATCGTTGGTATCGTTACAAAAGATCAAGATGAGTCAAAACTTACTGAATACTTAGATGAGTTAGAGTTTTTGACGTATACAGCAGGAGGAGAAGTATATAAGCGCTTTACACAAAAAATGGAAAAGCCAAATCCTAAGACCTTTGTAGGTACAGGGAAAATGGAAGAAATCCACCATTACATTGTAGAGAACGATATTCATACCGTAATATTTGATGATGAGCTAACACCTGCTCAACAAAAAAACATTTCAAGATTATTAGATTGTAAGGTATTAGACCGTACCAATCTTATCTTAGATATATTCGCACAAAGAGCACAAACATCTTATGCAAGAACTCAAGTTGAACTTGCACAATTTCAATACTTACTACCACGTCTTTCTGGAATGTGGACTCACTTAGAAAGACAAAGAGGGGGTATTGGTATGCGTGGTCCTGGGGAAACAGAGATTGAAACAGATAGACGTATTGTTCGCGACCGTATTACCTTGTTGAGAGAAAAGCTAAAAGTAATCGACAAGCAAATGGCTTCTCAGAGAAGTAATAGAGGTGCTATGGTGCGTGTAGCCTTAGTTGGATACACAAACGTTGGTAAATCTACTTTAATGAATGCCGTTGGTAAGAGTGAAGTGTTCGTAGAAAACAAATTGTTTGCTACACTTGATACTACCGTAAGAAAAATCGTTATCGGAAACTTGCCTTTCTTGCTATCTGATACTGTAGGTTTCATTAGAAAATTACCTACTCAGTTAGTTGAATCATTCAAAAGTACCTTAGACGAAGTTAGAGAAGCAGATTTATTATTACACGTAGTAGATATTTCTCACCATGACTTTGAAGACCATATTGAGTCTGTAAATTCAATTTTAAAAGACATCAAAAGTGATGATAAACCGACTATTATGGTGTTTAATAAAATAGACGCTTATAAGCCAGAGGTTATCGAAGAAGATGATTTAATCACAGAACGCACATCACGTCACTACACTATTGAAGAGTGGAAAAAAACGTGGATGAACAAAGTTGGAGAGAATAAAGCAATCTTTATTTCTGCAACGAACAAAGACAATTTTGAGGAATTTAGAAAGAAATTATATGAAACTGCAAGAGAGATTCATGTAACTCGATTCCCTTATAACAACTTTTTATTCCCTGATTATGACCACTTAATTGAGTCATCTGACAGCGAATAGAACATTTGTTTATAAATAATTTTATAAAGTAACTTGAGGTAATAATATTTTTTCTATTTTTACACTATTGCTAAAAAGCTGATTATATGTATTTATCATTGAACAATAATTTCTCTAATAATAATAATTTGAATTGTGTTTACGATTTGAAGAGGGAAGCTATTGACAATGATTTAAGTTAATTATATATTATTTCATTATCCGTTTAAAGGCTCCTCTCTGAGGAGCCTTTTTTTTTATTAAATAATCAAACCTAAATATCATGAGTAAAAAACAAATTTTACAGACCGAAAAATCAATTGCATTAGTTAAAGACTTCTTTTCTAAAAACTTATGCAATACATTGAACTTGTACCCTATTTCATCTCCTATGATCGTAAATGAAGGAACAGGAATCAATGATGACTTAAACGGTGTAGAGCGCGCAGTCTCTTTTCCTGTAAAGTTTCTTAACAATGATCGAGGTGTTGTCGTACATTCACTAGCCAAATGGAAAAGAATTAGACTAGAAGAGTTAGGCCTTGATGTACACGAAGGTATTCTAACAGACATGAGAGCGCTTAGACCT
>JASLGC010000052.1 GCA_030150335.1 Flavobacterium sp. | reverse complement strand
AGTTTGACTTGATACCCTCTGTCCACTAATTGTTTAGTGATAACAGGGCCTTTTCCACATCCGAAGTCAAGTCCTAATGTATCAGGCGTGCAATCTGCTAAAATAGTATTGGTAATTGGCGAGGTGAATTTCTGATAACCAGTATCATTCACATCGTTGTTGTGGCACTCATAGTGTTGCTTCTCTTTTTCTTGATTAAAATAAAGAGTTTCGTCTTTTACATACGCTCCGCAAGTGGTGCATTGGACGTACTGGTTGTCTATTTTAGTGATAAGCGGAGTGTGACACAAGGTGCAGTTCATATCGGTGTGTTTAGTGAGGTAAAGTTAAGGAATATGTTTGTTTCTCAAAGGGAGTAAGTGAGATATAGATAGGGGGGTATTTACCTTATTAATAAGTATTATTATTTTTATTACATAGCACTTTATTGTTTGTAAACCTATTAACTCCTCAGTTGCGGTGAAAAAAGGTGCTATTCACCGCATATTATGCGGTGAATAAGGTGTATATTTACCGCATAAAAGAAAAATAGTATGTCAAGCTATATACATAATTTGAAGAGATGGCCTGATTTCCAATGGAATGAAGAGGATTTGATTACTTTGTTGAGCGAGGTGCGAAATTTACAAGGTAAGTTAATGGGAAAGGTTGAGTTATTAGGTTTTGAACTACAAGATGAAGCTAATTTAGAAACATTGATTCAAGATATTGTTCAGTCATCTGAAATAGAGGGAGAGGTATTGAATCCTGAGCAAGTTCGTTCTTCTATTGCTACTCGATTAGGACTTGAGAATTCAGGTATAGAGCACTCTGACAGACATATAGATGGCATAGTCGAAATGATGTTAGATGCTACTCAAAATGATAGTAAAGAATTAACTGAAGAGCGACTATTTGGTTGGCATGCTGCTTTATTTCCAACTGGTAGAAGTGGTATGCATAAAATAAAAGTAGGAGAGTGGCGTGAGGGAGATATGCAAGTAGTTTCTGGGGGTATGGGTAGAGAAATAGTGCATTATGAAGCACCAAAGGCTTCTCGTTTGCCGTTAGAAATGAGCCAATTTATAACTTGGTTTAATGAAGTTTCAGAGATAGATGCAATTATAAAAGCAAGTATAGCGCATCTTTGGTTTTTAACAATACATCCATTTGATGATGGAAATGGGCGTATTGCGAGGGCAATTGCAGATATGCAGTTGTCTAAATCAGATGGTGTGAATCAACGTTTTTACAGTATGTCTATGCAAATAAAAGATAAGAAAAAATCTTATTATAGTATATTAGAACGCACACAGAGAGGAGATCTGGATATTACGGATTGGGTAGTTTGGTTCTTAGAGCGGTTGAAAGAGGCAATAATTGCTTCTAATGTAATCATTGACAAAGTGATAAAGAAACATCAGTTCTGGATGAGAAATGCCATAAAGATGAGTAATGATAGGCAACGTTTGATGTTGAATAAGTTAATAGAAGGATTTGATGGTAATTTAACAACGAGCAAATGGGCGAAAATTGCTAAGACATCACAAGATACTGCTCTGAGAGATATTACCGATTTAGTAGAAAAAAATATACTTATAAAAGCAGGAGCAGGGGGTAGAAGTACACATTACTTATTAAATTGGTAATTGTATAACGAAACAACCTCATCAAAATATAAACAAAAAGGGAATTACAAAATAATTGTAATTCCCTTTTTTTGAGTAAAATGAAAAAGTGTATATGTAATAATTAGGAAAATTTAGTAGAGTCCTTTTATAAATTGGTATTTAGTTTCTTCTTCTATTTCTTTTTCCCATAGGTCTTTGTCTTTAAAAACCAGTAGGTAAACACGCAGTACTCTGGATACCATAAGAACACAAACCAGCAGTATAGCGATGATAACGATAACACATAGGGCTATGATCATAACAATAATTTTTTAGATTAAATATTTAAAATAAATTGCGTTAAATCCTCCATATCCTGATCGTTAATCTGTGGGAATGGTGGCATTTGAGGAGCATCAGGTCGTTTTTTACCTGGCGACTTAATCCATTTGATTAAGTTGTTTTTATCTCCTTCATAAATACTTCTCATTTCTGTTACAGGAGGTCCTACTAATTGCGTGTCCACTTTGTGACAAGCTGCACAATATGAGTTGAAAACAGCTTTTCCTTTTGCTGTAGTATCTCCTGATTTTTCAGCTTCAGCGATTACCTGAGCTTCTTCAGCTTCTTGATTTGCTGCTTCTTCTCTTGCTTTACGAGAGGCTTCTAAGAATTGCTCTGTTTTTTGAGCCATCAATTCGCGGTGTGGGTTCAGTGCGTTAGCGCGATATACGTGACGTCCACTTCCCATAAACAACACTACTATACCCATTGAAATAACAATTTTGTAAAAGTGTTTGTCTAAGTCTTCGTCTTTTCCTTTTAATGTTTGCCACATCCAATACACAGAGTAGGCTGCAATAGCAACTCCAGGAAGGATAACTGCCATTAATCCCCAATTGATTCCCTTTGCAGGTAATGTTGCTAATACAATTGGTCCGAATAAGAACTGTGCTACAGAAGCTCCAATGGCAATTTGGTAACCAATACGTTTTACTTTTGCTCTTGTGAATACTTGGAAGTACTCTTCAAAAGGATAGTTTTTACGTCCCATATACCATGCGATGAACAAACCTGTTAAGGCAAGCGATGCACATAAGAAGTGGAAGTATCTCGGGAATACGTTTGGCAGTGTTAGTGCTGAAAGGAATCCGTGAATTGTAGTCCATTTCTCAGGGAACAACATTAAGTTGATGTTTACCAAGAATATCAATGGAATGAAAAGGAATATTAATACAGCCAATGCCATGATAGCTATGTGCAGATACTTCATGTTTTTCATTGCATCCCATGCATATTTGTGTAGGTATGTCAGCAAGAAAGCAATTACAACTAATGGGATAATAAGTATCCACATAATTCCTGTTAGGGAGTTAGCTGTGTAAAAATAGATTGTATATAAAGCGTTGATACTCAAAAGAGGAGCAACACCAAGTACTACAGCCATACTTTTGTTTACGGTAATCGTAGAAGCAATCTCTTTGGCTAAAGTGTCGTATTCTTTGTTTTTTAGTCCTTTAATTTCGGCCCATAACGTTGTTATAGAACCACCTACCATCAAATTGACAAATACGATGTGTGCTAAGAATGAAACTACTAATAAGATGACAAGTAGCCATTCTGGTAGTGGTAAGTCTAAAGGAATATCTTTTGGTAATGGAGTATTCATATTATTCTTGTGTTTTTAATTCAATAAATTTTTCAACAGAATGTCCAGGGTTTAGTTCTGCACCCGCGCTTTGTGCACCATGTAGTGTAGCGCCACTTAGTTGTAAGTAAAAAATGTAATGTGCTAAGGCGTCTAACTCTTCAGCATTTCCAGGGTAAGGAGGCATATATGTTCTACCGTTGTGCATATTCGGGATATAAGCTTTCATCGAGTTGATGTCTAACGGTTTGTCAAAACCATACATTTTCTCGAAAACGTAAACGATAGAGTTGATTCCTTGACTCGTGTGACATCTTGAACAAGCAATCATAAATACATCTTTACCAGCTTCCAGTCTATTGTCGTCAGTAATCTCCGTAATTGCTGTGTAAGTAGAGTGTTTCAGAATACCGTCTTTTTGTAATAATGGGTAGTCTTCTTCTCTAATTAGGTTAGAGTACATATAGTCACCAATAACGTAAGGCTTACGGATAAATTCTCTCACACGTTCAAAGATTCCTAAGAACCCTAATGATAAGATGAATGGGATTAATACCATTACGAAGTTTACGCGTTTTGGTTTCCACAAGATAAAGACAGCTAATAGAGCAAGAGAACTTGTAGCAATAAGAATAATGTATTTCAACAAGTTGTAATACTTAGCGAAGTCCATTGTACCAACAGCAGTACTCATATTTGCAGTCATTGCTTCAGGAATTACATTGTAGTAATAGATTGAAGCTAAGATTGAGAATGGCAACCATACTAAGATCCATATAGCAGTAGTTTTTAAGGCTGGTCTGCGTACTAAGCTATCTTTGTTTGTAAATAGCATGATTAGTAATAGCCCAAAAGCACCACCAATAACCATTGCAGTTGGTGTTCTAAATAAAAGTTGCGGTAAATAGATAGGGTTTGTTAAAGCGTTAAAGAACGAAGGATCTGTTAGCCAGTTACCCGGGTCCATCATAAATCCTAAGATTGCAACGATAATTGCCATTGTCAACCAAGAGAATCCAGATAAGAACCAACCGAAACGGATGTGTCTTTGTTTCGCTCTAAGTGATTTGTTTGAGTTTTTCCAAGTAAGGAAGTAAATCATAATGAATACTACTTCTAATACGAAGACTATCCACTCTGTAAACCAGCCCCAGTAAAATACTCGGATTAAACTACCAATTGAGTTAGGACTAATCAAGGCAGCCGAGAACCAAATACCAACTCCTGTCATAGCTCCAAGAGTAGTGGTAACTACAAAGCCCACCATCATCATGCGGTGAACAGTAGCGTCCCAAGCTAAGTCCGTGATCTCATGACGACCACTTTTGACAACTCCTTGTTGTTCTAATAATGTAATATACGGAATGAAACCTACGGCTAAACCGTGGTTAATGAATACGTGAATAATCGCTATCATCGCAATGAGGAAACGATCGTTCAACCAGTCTAAATGAAATAAAGGAAAATCCATGTAGTGTAATTTTTCAGCAAAGTTAGTAGCGTATCTACTAACTAATATTACACTAAACGTGGTGTTATTTACACTTTTCAATTCCCTTCATTTCAATAATGCGGAATTTTATTTAGATTATTTACTTTGGTTGCGAAATTCCTCTGGAGAGATGCCTGTGTATTTCTTGAAAAAACGAGAAAAATAGGCGTTGTTTTTAAAGTCTAATTCATACGAAATCTCTGTAATTGATACATCGGCATTAACCAATAATCGCTTACATTCTAAGATAACTCTGTTTCGAATTACTTCTCCAACGGTTAGTCCAAGCACCTTTTTGCATAGTGAATTTAGGTGGTTTGGCGTGATGAATAACATACTCGCATACTCTTTAGGAAGCCTTTTTGTCTTGTAGTTTTCTTCTAATAACTGTTCGAAATTACGGATAATGAAATGTACATTCTTGGTTTCTTGGTGTTCTTCTGCATCGAATACTTTTGTAACAAGGAATAACTGTGTTTCCAAGAATAGCTCAAGCATCAATACCTTCATATAATCCTTTTTAAGTGGGTTGTCGTCTAAAAAAGCATATAGTATCTTCTCAAACTTTTGATGTAATGTTTCATGGCATTTTTGACAAGAGAATTTAGAGTACTGCGCATTTCCACTAAAGAAAGAGAATTGGTTTAGATAATTTGGGTTAACCAAAAACGTACGTAAGAAGTTGTCGTTGAAGTTGATTAAGAATCCTTCTGTACCTGGTTCAAACTCCCATTTGTGCACTTGTGAAGCGTTGAGGTAAAACAAGCATTTCTCTTCGATTGAGAACTTCTCAAAGTCAATAGAGTGAATACCTTTTCCTTTGCTTACAAATAAGATTTGATAAAAAGCATGCCTATGGGGTGAGGATACAATATTAGGTCTATTAGAAATGTAATCCTCTAAGCGATAAACAACGCAGTCTTGAAAGTTGTTGTTTGTGTCAATTAAGTTACAGATGTTATAAACTGGAATGTTTGTATTGTTGTTATCCATGAAGACAAATTTTACTGCAAAGATAACGAGGAGTAGGGGCTTTTTATAGTTTTTTGTAAAGTTTCTAAAAGATGAGAATTTATAATTAAGAGGATAATTGATGTAATTGGGCTCTTTTAGAATTGGAAATAGCAGATAGCATTGCTATCTATATGAAATATTAGAATTTAACTTTATAGTATTTCTTTTTTGTTTTTTTGAAAAAGAACGAGCGTTTTGTTTTGTAAAAAGCGACGATAGTGTATCCTTTTTCATTTAGACAAGAGGCTAATATTTCCGGTAAATCTTCAAGAATAAGATAGTTTTTACCGTATAAGGCTTGTTTCTTTAAAGCGGAGATTATTGTATTAAGACGTTCTTCCATTGCTTCTTCAGCAATATTTTTTAATTGTGTAGCATTCATTATTAAAATATTATATATTTTACTTTTCGCAAATATTTAGAAAGAAACGCTAAATCCGGTATTTATAAATTAGTATTTAATATCAACTAATTATTTGAAACGCGCTTAATGGAGTGCGCTTGCATTTATTGAATTGTAGTATCACTCGTTTTATTTGTATAAATAAAAAGGTGTAACCACTTGCATGATTACACCTTTTTTGAAAAAAACGAAAATAAATTTAATTAGTGTCCTGCACCTGCTATGATTTTCCCAGCTCCTTTTTTAATTAGGATTAGAATGAAGGGAATACAGATTAAGAATAAAACACCTAAAAACATAAATACATCCATATAGGTTAGCACTGTTGCCTGTTTGGTAACTCCTAAGTCTAATAGGGTATATGCTTTTTGTAGTGCCTCATCTACAGGATATCCTTTTGCAATAAAGCTTTGCTGTAAAGCGTACACTCTATTTTGTACTTCTATTGAAGCAGTATCTAAATGACTTACTAATGCAAGTCTGTGGTTTACTGTCCATCTTGAAATGAATGTAGTAATTAACGCGATACCAAATGAACCACCTAATTGACGCATCATCCCTGTGAATGCTGCACCCTCACCAATTTGCTTGTTTCTCAAATTAGAAAGTGATAGGGTAGTAATTGGTACAAATAACAGTCCTAAACCAACTCCTCTAACTACTAATGGCCAAAAGAAGTGTTCCTTACCTGTATCTGGTGTTAATATATTATGTGCCCAGAAGCTGTACACGAAAAACACAAAGAACCCTGTGGCTACTAAGTATTTTGGTGGTACTCCTCTTTGAAGCATTCTTGCAATTAAGGGCATCATTAGGGCAGTCATCAGTGAACTTGGTACTAATAACATCCCGGCATCTGTAGCGGTCCATCCTAAGATAGACTGTGTGTAGATTGGGATAATAAATGTAGAACCATATAGTCCAAACCCAAGCACAAATGATAATACCGTACCAATAGCAAGGTTAGAGTCTTTTAACACACGTAAGTTTACAATTGGCTTGTCACACGTAAGTTCTCTCCATATAAAGAAGAAGAAACCAAAGAATGAGGTTATGCTCAATGTAAGAATGGTATTGTTCTCAAACCAGTCGTCTTGCTGTCCGTGTTCTAATACATATTGTAATGAACCAACGGCAACGGCTAAGAAGATGATTCCGAGGAAGTCAATTTCACTCAGTTTACTCTTTTCTGCGTAACGTGGACTACGTACATATAATACGGTTAGTATCGTAGCAAGTATTCCAATTGGAATATTGATATAGAATATAAAAGGCCAAGAGTAATTGTCAATGATGTATCCTCCTAATGGTGGGCCTAAAGTAGGACCAACGATAACACCCATACCATAAATTGCCTGAGCAACTCCACGTTTCTCTATTGGGTAACTCTCTGTAATAATCGTCTGTGAGGTTACTAATAATGCTCCACCACCAAGTCCTTGAATAAAACGGAACAAGATGATTTCCCATAAAGTGGTAGAATAACCACATAGAAACGAGGCAACGGTAAAGATGATGATGGATGCCGCAAAGTAATTACGTCTTCCGAATTGTTGAGACAGCCAGCTCGTCATCGGTACTACTATTACATTGGCAATGGCATAGGCGGTAACCACCCAAGCAATGTCTGTAAGCGATACCCCAAGACTTCCTTTCATATCGTTCATGGCTACGTTTACAATCGTAGTATCAACAATTTCCAATAAAGCACATAGAATAGCGGTAATAGTAATGATGACTCGTCTGTAGCCGTGTTCAACTAAGCTTTCTTCAGTCATACTGTTTATTTTTAGCGAGCACTTTTAATGTTTACATCCACTTCCACGTTTAATCCAGCACGGATGTGGTCGCGTAACTCGTCATTTGCATTTGTAAATAAAATTTTAACAGGCACACGTTGTACTGTTTTTACGAAGTTACCAGAAGCGTTATCAGGAGGTAACAAAGCAAACTTAGCACCTGTAGCAGGAGAGATAGAGTTTACTTCTCCTTCAAACTTATGTTTAGGGAATGCGTCAACTTTAATTTCAACAGGTTGTCCTTCACGCATGTATTCCATTTGCGTTTCTTTGAAGTTCGCTACAACCCAGATATTGTCTTTCTGAACCGTGTTAAACAATCCTTGACCAGGTTGAATTAACTGTCCATTTTGTAAGTTCACTTTAGAAATCTGTCCGTCTTCCTTAGCTGTAATTACAGTATAAGACAAGTATAATTCCGCATTGTCTAAGTTAGCTTTCGCTTGTTCAACCATTGCTTTCGCTGCGTCAATTTGAGAAACAGAAGCAACCGATTGTGATTTGCTAATGTTTACTTGTTGTGCTACAGCAGATGCTTGTTTCTCACTTGCTTTATATTGCTCTTGTAAAACTTGTAGTTGTTTCTCTGCAGTTTCCTTAGCAGCAACTGCTTGTTCAAATTGTTGTTTTGTGATAGATTGATTAGTAAACAACTTCTCGTAACGGTTGTAATCGTTAGTTGCTCTCCACAATTGTACTTTTGCTGTTTCGATATTTGCCTTTGCTGTAGAAACATTCGCTAAAGCAGTACTTGCACCAGCTTGAGAAGAAGCAACTGTTGACTCAGTTGTATTCTTACCAGCTTCAGCTATTTTTAACTGACTTAAAGACGCTTCATAAGCTGCTTTTGCTTGCAATACTTTAATGCGGTATTCTGCTTCGTCTAATAAAATAAGCGTATCACCTTTTTTTACAACTTGGTTATCGTGAACCAATATCTCTTTAATATATCCTGGTATTTTAGAAACAACAGGTGTAATTCTCGACTCTACTTGAGCATCATCAGTTACCTCGTGAGAAAGAGAGTGTACGTATTTATATATTCCATAACCACCACCTAAAATAACCAAGGCGCTAAGAGCGATGATGAACTTTTTGTTTAGTGGTTTCTTTTGTACTTTATCGTTTATTTCCATTGTTATTGTAATTCAATATTGTCTAATAATTTACCTGTTTTGTAAGCGTATTGGTATAATGACATTGTTTCGTCTGCCTTACCAATCATTTCGTTGATTTGCGCTTGTAGTTGTTGCACGTCAGCTTCCAGAAGTTGGTCTGTATCTGCTAATCCATTATCGTATTTGTCTTTAGTAATACGATAGTTTTCGTCTGCTTGCTCTAAAGCCTGTGCTAACACTGTATTTCTCTTCAATGCCAATTCATAAGCATTGTAGGCTTCTTTGATTTCGTAGTTAGCGTTGTCTTCAACGATTTGCAACTGATAGTCAGCCTCAATCTTTTTAGCCTTTGCGATTTTAACCTCTGTTCTGTTTTTGAAAATAGAAGCTAAATCATATTTAAGCCCGATACCAATGTTATTGGCATTTGTGATATCAATCACTTTGTCTAACTGCATTGCAGCATATCCACCGTGTAATGCAATAGAAGGGTAGTACCCAGAACGAGCCACGCGAATAGAAGATTGCGCTAACTCAGTGTTCTTTTGTGCTCCTTGTAAGTCTTTTCTGCTCTCGATATCACTTTGAGCTGTTGGCAACACATCAAGTGACTTAATCGGTTGAATGCTAAATGCTTCTTCCATAGGTAATCCTAAAATGCTGTTCAAGCGCATATTTAGGTTTTTAAACGAAGTCAATGTTTCTTGTAAAGACAGTTCTACATTAGACTCTTGTAATTGAGCTCTTAAGAAGTCATTTCGAGCTATCAGTCCATTGTCAAGGAAGTTTTGAAAGTCAGTCACACGTTGGTGTGCTCTCTTCAGGTTTTCCTGTAATAAGTCAATCGACTGTTGAGTTTTGTAAAGCGCAAAGTACAAGTTAATGGTTTGCCACACTGTATTTTCGGCTGTTGCACTTTCTGCAATGGTTGCCATTTCGTAGGCTTGTTGGCTTTGCTTTACAAGGTTTCTAATCTTAAACCCACTGAAAATAGGGATAATAGCATTCGCTTGCCCCATTAATAAGTGTTGTGGTTGAATAGGAGAAGCCCCATTTGCTCCCTGTTGTCCAGGTACTGGGATTTTTAGTTTAACGTCTGTTCCGTCAAATAAACGCATGTATTGACCAGAAACTTCTACATTAGGGTAACGCAGGTTTTTAGCACTGTTTACTTGTAATTTAGAGGCGTTTGTTTTAGCATTGGCCTTTTTGATTTCTTTGCCATTCTGCATACTTAACCCAATTGCTTCATCAAGAGTCAATGGTTTCTTGTGAGGTTCTTGAGCAAACACGCTAAAGGCAAACAAAGAGGCAAGTAGGATATAATTACTTTTGCTCATTGTATTGTAAGATTGCTTTAAGTGAGTTTATTAAATGAGGATATATATGTTGTTTGATATACAAACTATATTCTTCGTGACTTTGAGTATTCCAGTAACTTGAGTAGGTTCTCTCATTGTGGATTAAGTAGCTAATACTACCTATGGTGATGATAACTAATGCTTCTGGGTCAGGTTGTGCCTTGAAATAACCTTGATTAAAACCATCTTCTATAAAACCTTTGATAACAGTCATTATCTCTGTTTGCAGCATAAAGATGTTATCGCTAATCTCTTCATCCACATTCTTTTTTGAAAATTGACGAATCATAATGATGTGAAAGTCCGCATTCTTTAATAAGACCGTTAGCATATCTTCTACGAATATGACTAATTTCTGTAAAGGGTTTAGTTCGTGATTCTCTGTTAAATTATTCAGTTTCTCGCGAATTCGAGTTAAGCGAATTTCAAACAGCGCACTAATCATTTGGTTTTTAGAGCCAAAGTAGTAGCTAACCATCGCTACGTTAATCCCAGCAGCCTTTGAGATATCTCTGATGCTTGTACCATCAATTCCATTCATTGAAAAGAGGTTTTCAGCAACTAATAATATCTCTTTTTGCTTCTCATTTAGTATCATTATTTTGTTTGTAACTTTAAATTCTGCGACAAAATTAAACAAACGTTTAATTGAATAATTAGTTTTTCTTTATTTTTTTAGTGTTAAAGTTGTTTTAATGCAATATTAATAAAGGATTATTGAATTAAATGCAATCACTAACTTTTTGATTTTCTTTTAGTTAGAAGAAAAAGGTATAAGTAGCAAGAAATGGATTTTTTATGAGTTGAATATTGTTTTACTTTGTAGCAAAGCCATTAGCAATGAGTGAAGTAATCGAAAGCCAAGATAATTACCGTCGCATAGAGAAGGCGATTTATTATTTAATCGCCCATCATCAAGAACAACCATCTTTAGCAGATGTAGCTAAGTCAGTTCATTTAAGCGAAGCCCATTTGCAGCGTTTGTTTACTCAATGGGTAGGGGCAAGTCCTAAGAAGTTCCTACAATTCATAAATATCAATTACGCTAAGTATTTGATTCAAGAGAAGGTAACGCCTACTTTATTTGATGTTACTGATGAGGTGGGACTGAGTAGTAGTAGTCGATTACACGATTTGTTTGTATCTATAGAAGGGATGACGCCTGCAGAATATAGAGATGGAGGTCAATACTTGACATTTAGTTATTCCGTTGGCAACAGTATATTGGGCGATGTATTGGTTATTTCTACAGATAAGGGGATTTGCAAGGTTGTATTTATGGATGAGGGAAGTGAGGAATTGGAATTGTTTAAACAGCAATACCCTAAAGCGACATTTATTTATGAGCGTACAGCAGCACATCAGCAAGTAATGGACTTTTTGCATGGTAATCATTCATTAGAACAAATTAAGTTGCATTTGAGAGGGACAGCATTTCAAATGCAGATTTGGGAAGCTTTGCTAAAAATTCCAACAGGACAATTAACTACTTACGGAACAATAGCTAATCAAATTGGAAATGCCAAAGCAAGTAGAGCTGTAGGAACTGCCATAGGGGCCAATCCAATAGCGTATTTAATTCCCTGTCATCGCGTTATACAGCAATCAGGGGTGTTAGGAGGTTACAGATGGGGATTAATGAGGAAGCAAATACTCATTTGCAAAGAGTTGTTAATTAATATGTAAATGAGAAGCTTAAATTTCAATGTTTAAAAGGTTTTTTATATAATGTTGTATAAAAGATTTAACTATGTTTGTACAACGATAAAACAATTCTTAAAGATATTTCTGAGAAAATTATGAAAAAATTACGATTATTTACGTTGGGACTTGCTATGACAAGTATAGTTTCTGTTTCTGCTCAAAAAATTGAGGGTAAGATATTTGATTTAAAAACGGAAGCTCCAATTGCCAGAGGAGAAGTTACTTTTTTTGACGAAGAAGATCATAAGTTAGCAACTGTTTATTCGAATTCACAAGGAATGTATTCTTTTGATTTTAATGGAACAGAAGATATATACAAGATAACGAGTTCAGCTAAAGATTATAACACAGCAGAAGTGAAGGTAAGCGATATAGAGAAAGGCTTAACAGCTAATTTCGGATTGCTGGCAAACAGTGTAGAAAGCAATATACACTATACAATTAGCTATGCAAAAAGTGATGACACAGCTGTAAAGTTGCCTTCAAGCACAACTACATCTTATGCGAACACACCTTCAAATACAACAGCGTCAAATGTTAGAAAATCTTCTAATGGAGCAGGTGTAAGTATTTCATTGCCATATTTTTACTATGATTTCAATAGTTCTTATTTGACAGATGCTAATAAATCTACGTTAGATCAAATCGTGCAGTTCATGAGAAATAGTGAGCAAGCAAACGTTCGAGTACACGTATATTTAGAGTCAAGATCAAATGTTAAGTACAATGAATGGATGTCAGAGCGTAGAGCAGACAGAGCGATAGAATATATTATAAGTCAAGGTATTTCGGCATCGCGATTGTCAAAATGGGTTGAAAGAGTATATGGAAATATAAGCTCTAAAGATGGAGCAAATAGAGGAAGTGCAGAAACAAGAAGATGTGATTTTGAAGTAATTTAAGAAATAATAGGTTTAATAAAAAAATCCTTAAAGGCAAATGCTTTTAAGGATTTTTTTTATTAGAAGATTTCCTCTTTAAGTTTAGGCAGTTACTACAATTGTCTTATTTTTGATGCTTAATAACAACACACACATAATATGACACTAAAGTATCAAGGAAAGACTAAAGACGTATATAGTCTTTCAAACAATCAGGTTCTTCTAAAGTTTAAAGATGATGTAACAGGAGAGAATGGCGTATTCGATCCAGGAGCAAATACAGTTGGACTTACAATAGACGGAGCTGGAAAAAGTGGATTAAAAATGACAAAACACTTTTTTGAGGTATTAGTAGAAAAGGGAATTCCTACGCACTATGTTTCTGCTGATATTGAAGATGTTTCAATGGTAGTACAAGAGGCAATCGCCTTTGGAAAAGGACTTGAAGTAATCTGTCGTTACAGAGCAGTAGGTAGTTTCTTTAGAAGATATGGTGCATATTGTACAGAGGGGCAGGCTTTAGATAGCTTTGTTGAGGTAACTATTAAAGACGACGAAAGAGCAGACCCAACTATTTCTGACGATGCTTTAGCCATGTTAGGCATTCTTACCAAAGAAGAATACAGCATTTTAAAAGACCTAACAAAGACTATTTGCGGTATCGTAAAAGAAGAGTTAGCTAAGAAAGGGCTTGAACTTTATGATATCAAATTAGAGTTTGGTAGAGATGCTGCTACAAACGAAATCATCTTAATCGATGAAATTTCAGGTGGAAATATGCGCGTTTACAAAAACGGAGTATATATTTCGCCATTAGATTTAGAAAAAGAGTTCTTACAATAATTGCTAAATTTATTAGCAAAGAAAATACCCCAAGCAGTGATGTTTTGGGGTATTTTTGTTTTTTAAAGAATCAAGAGATGGAAACAAAGGGAATGCATATCGTTGGGATAGCAATAGAAACAACGAATCAAGATGGACAAGCGATGAAAGATTTGGGATTGTTGTGGGAGCGCTTTTTTAAGGACAACGTAGCACTACAAGTTTCCAATAAAGTAAATGACTATATCTACAGCATTTACACAGATTACGAAAGTGATTATACAGGTAGATATACTACGATTATCGGTGTTGAGGTTGATGGATTAGAACATATTCCAGCTGGTTTAGTTGGGAGAACGTTTGAAGCAGGAAACTTTATAAAATATGAAGCAGTGGGAGAATTACCACAAGCAGTAGGAGAGACATGGGGTAAAATATGGGCACAAGACCAAGAGTTGAATCGCTTATATACCTATGATTATGAAGTATATGGAGAAAATGAAAAAGGAGTGAATATATACATTGCTGTTTAGTTAAGAGCAATAGATTTAAGAATTAGTTATCTGGTTATTTTTAGAGGAATAAGACAGAATTAAAAAGGGCTATCTCAATTCAGTTAGAGATAGCCCTTTCTCGCATTAAGATTGAGGAGTATTGTTTTCCGCATTCTCTTTTTTTTCTACTGTAGGTTCAGTCTTTACAGCTGTTGTTGTATTGACTTCTTTAGTTGCTTCTTTAAACTCTTTAATTCCTGTTCCAAGTCCTCGCATTAATTCTGGGATTTTTTTACCTCCAAAAAGTAATAGAGCGATTGCAACAACAACTATCAATTCAGAAGGTGCAACTACGCCTAATGGGATGATTGATGTAATCATAATGCATGATTGTTTAAAATGTAAAAAACAAATTTAATTAAGAAATTTATTGGATAAATATCTTTTAACATTCCTTTGGTATATGTTTTTTATATCGAATACAAGAGAATAAAGAAATGAAAAAAGAGGAATACAAAGCGACAATTCACTTCATATTCCTCTTTTCTTAGCTATTAAGCTTATATCATTAGATAACTTTCTTATCTACATAATCTGAATTCATAATTCTCAATATTCCCATATAGTTCATGTGAAATGAGATTGTATCCCCAACTTTTAGGTTGTTAGGATTGTTACCAAGGTCAATGACCATCATATCAGAGCTTGAACCTACCATGTCCAATTCACTTTGGATAGGAGAGATGTGCTCTATATCAATATCAAGTAACCCAAGGTCTATAATCGCTCTATAGTTTGTGCTATCTTCCCATTCAGGGTTAAACGTTACTTTTTCACCAGTCATATTCAATCCAATTTCACCATCAGGCATCATCGGTTTCTCGTGTAACTCAATAATTTCCGCGTGAAGTTCAAACACATTCTGTTCGCAAGTATCATACGCAGAGCTGTCATAAGCGTTAGTTCCCATGAAAAGAGTTTCCCCAATTCGGAAGTGGTTAATTGCTTTCGGCATCGTATTGTTTAACACCAATGGAATGGTTACAGAAGCCCCACCGGAGATATAAGGAATCTTTTTGTTGAACTTCATCTCTAACAATTCCTTGTAAAGCGAAAGCTGAATTAGCTTATCACTATTAGGCAACACGCCGTACATACAGGTTAAATTAGTCCCTAAGCCAATAATTTCAATGTTAGGTAGGTTGAACACTTGCTCGTAGAAATCAATCAAATCATCGCGCAATACACCTTCTCTCAACTCACCAAGTTCTACCATGATAACGATTTGGTGAATTTTACCTTGTTTAACTGCTTCAGCAGAAAGGAGTTTAATCGTTTCCAGTTCAGTATTAAAACTAATATCGGCATATTCTACAATCTCGTCAATACTACCATTTGGAGCAGGCTTGATGTAAATTGTTTCAATATCAGGGTCAATGCGCTTGATACTCTTTAAGTTAGAAACCCTTGAGTCGCAGATTTGCTTAGGATTAAGACTAAGTAATTCCTTTAAAAACAAGTCATTACCACAAAGTAGTTTCCCTACTACAGCCCATTCTATTTGATTCTCATCAAAAAGATTAGATAATCTTGTAAAGTTATGTTTTAGTTTATTCTTGTTTAATGTAATAAAAGCCATGCTTACTTAGTTAATCTCATTTCTATATACTTCTTCTCAAAACCTTTTCTTTCATATAAGTTTTGTGCAGGGTTGTCTCTATCAACGTGCAAAGCAATAGAACCATGAGCTTCTTCTTTAACGCGGTCAATTATTTGTCCGCCAATACCTTGACCTCTTGTTTTTGCGTCAATGGCAATATAAACAAGGATGTGCTCAGGGATAAACCCGTCCATCAATGTATCTAAGACCACAGAAATACCAACGATTTGTTGTTCCTCATCTTTGGCAATTATGATGAATCCGCCTGGCTTGTTATTACGGCCTAAAGCGTAGTCAATCGCCTTGACAATATCTTTTTTCTCATCTCCATACTGTTCAAGATGTTGAAATAGAAAGTCAGTATAAGTAGTAATTTCTTCGTTCGTGATAGGTGTTTCTTTACTTTTCTTTTGGATAGTAAGCATATATAAATAGATGTTTTAGAGCATTATTTGCTTTAATAATAAAAAACCATTGATTGTAAATATAGATTAAAAGACGATGTAAAAAGAGGTCTTTTAAATAAAATGGAATGACAAAGGGAATAATGTAAATTACCGTAGTGTCATTTTTAGAAAAAGCTAAATAAGCTTGTTGAAATAATAAATCTGATGAGTGCAAATTTAGTGAAATATTGCAGTATGGACAAATGAGTTGCCTTTTTGGCTAAGAAATAGCAGGAAATATAGCATTAATTTAAAATTGTAAAAAACATTTTGTTAATAAGTAAATTCAGTGCTATGTCCCCAACTATAAAGGGGATAGGGCGGAATAACTCAAAAAAATAAGCCGTTAGAAATCGTTGATAATTTGTAAATCTTATTTTTTTGTTAAAATAATATTCAATGCTGCTTTTTGGGGTAATTGTAAGTGATTGAAAATGAAATTAAAAACAAAAAAGGGTACAAAAAAAGCAGATAACCTTTAGAAAAAAGAGTCATCTGCTTTTGTATTTATGAGTAGAAAAACTTTAGATATCTAAGCGATATGTTTTTCTTTCTTTGTGAATCTCCGGATTAAGGCTTTTCCACAATTGCTGTATCTTGTTATTCTCTATTAACAGAGGATTTGTCTCAATAATCGAAATATTGTGCTTAGTGAAGCATTTGTATATTTCCTCAAAGATAAGGGCTGTAACCCCTTTATTTCTATACTCAGGGTCAACGCCAATCAGGTAATACTCTGCGTGGTTATTCTTTTTCATTGCTTGTAGTAAGTGCCAGAATCCAAATGGGAATAACTTACCATTGGCTTTTTGGAATGCTCTTGAAAAAGAAGGCATTGTGATTGCAAAGGCAACCATTTTATTATTTTCATCCATCACACAAGTAATGAAATCTGGGTGAATGAATTGTAAGTATTTCTTCTTATAGTGCTCAACCTGAAAAGGTTGAATAGGTACAAAACTCTGTAAATCAGCGTATGTTTTGTTTAGCAAGGCAAACATTTCATCCACATAAGGCATTAACTCCTTTATCGTTTTGAACTCTAATACTTTGACGTTATATCTGTTTTTAACGATGGCAGACATCTTGTCTATCTTCTCTTTGTTATAAGCTTTAAGGTCAAGTAAGTACTCAATCCATTCAGCCTCAGGCTTGAAACCTAATTGTGTTAAGTGAGTAGGGTAGTATTCAAAATTGTAAATACCAATCATAGTAGCAATATAGTCAAACCCCTTAGTTAGCATACCTGCTTTATCCATATTAGAGAAGCCCATTGGACCTTCAATATACTTCATGTCGTGTTCCTTACCAAAGGCAATTACAGCCTCTATAAGAGCTTTCGTTACCTCTAAATCGTCTATCATCTCTAACCAACCAAAGCGAACTTTAGGCTTGTGTAAGTCGTTTACTTCTGTCCAGTTTACACAACAAGCAACTCTACCAACGATTTCATTGTTTTTGTAAGCCAAGAAAAAGCGCACATCTACCGATTTGAAGATATCATTGCTTTTGTCAAAACTCTTGATTTCTTCTTTGATAATAGAAGGAACCCAGTATGCGTTGTTTTTATATAATTTAAAAGGAAATTTGACAAACTCTTTCATTTGTTGATTTGTCTTCGCTTCTCTAATTTCTACCATTTTAATTCAAGTATTTTTCTTTCCACTAAGTCTATTGCAAATATAAATAAAAGCCTTGCTATATCTATTTTATATTAAAAAGCACAGGTATTATTTCTCGTTCTTTAGCTTCTTTATGGTTAGTATTTCGTTGTATTTCTGCAGTTTTGGATGACTCCTTACAGAGTAAATATCTTCTTCAAATAACGCAGAATAGTCTTTATTTCTTCTCTTTTCTAATTCGTTTAATGTAATGGTATTAAATAAGATAAAACCATTTACATTAAGTAATAGTTTAAGTCTTTCTACGAAGTAATTTTCGAACAAAAACGAAGGCATATTAGCATCTTGAAAGATGTCTATGACAATAAGGTCAAACCGTTTTTGCGACCTTAAAACATACTCAAAAGCATCCATTTTATGGATGGTATGACGCTCAGAATACTTGTCTAAATCAAAGTATTTCTTGCCTAAAAAGAGTATTGCAGAGTCTAATTCTACACTGGTAATGTCCTTTGTATATTTGATTTCTTCTCTCAAAAGAGTGATAATATTACCCGCTCCAAGTCCTAAAACCAAGACATTGTTCATTGCTCTTACCTTTTCAAAACCAATGAATTGCAAGCCGTTTCTAAGGACTTTCTCAAGGTTTCCATACGAGTAGTTGGTATGTTTGGTATCAACGACCAATTGTCCGCTATTCCAAGTTAATTCAAGTTGCTTGCTCACCTTGGACGGAATCTTCTTTTCAATAATAGGGGTAAAATAACTAAGTAGCCTTTTTATCATTTCTCATTGCTTGCTGAATGTCAAAGATAGTTTAAATAAATATTTGGTGTAGAATAATCAACAAAGAAAGCACAAGGAAAGCCTTGATTTTACTGATAATTTCCATAAAAATAGGTTGAAAAACGCAGAAGCGAATATCAATAATAAAGAGAGGGGTAATCGTTGGGAATAAGAGCCCATGTCCGTTTAAAGACGTGTAACGCATGTTTTAAAAAAAACGCTCAGCCCAGCAACGGTGGGGGAGGGGAGGGTGTTCGGGTTTTTAAAGCGATGATAAAGGTGTTTTTCTGTGTCAAATATTATTAATGATTTAGACGTGTTTTTTCGGAGAAATGAAGTGCTTTTAAAGAAAAAAATAGGGAGTTTCAGAGATAATGTCATTTGAGCGAATATCTGTTAATTAACGGGGCAATTTGTGAAGTATGTAATTGATTATTAATGCTTAGAGGAGGTTGTTTCGACGATTCTTTGACTATTGTTCGATATTACTTCGAAAATAGCCTTTTTAGTCGAAGAAATAACGGATCGTAATGGGATTGTTGTGGGATGAATTAAGCGTAAAATGACTTCTAAATGGGCAAATAGATATAATTTAATGAATATACACCCTCAAAGCCCATGTGTTTATGCTTAATCAATTGAATAACTGTGTAGTTAGGGAGGTGTTAAGTCCTCGTTCGTGTATTTTACTGTTCATAATCCGTATTGGCTCAGAAATCGCTTTCTTTTAGGAATAAGTCGGGAATTTGTTAGGAATATGACAAGGGTAAAACCGCATCATACCCTTATTTTATTGTTGGTTTGATAGATTTCAAAAGGTTGAAAATAGCAATTTTTACAACAATTTAGGTGTAAAAATGAAGGTGAATTACAAGGTAAGAAGCGTAATTATAGCTCCTTTTCAAGGAGGATATACATGAGATTTGCACTAATAAAAGTGAGTGAAAAGGCTCTTTAGTTGTGTTGAGAACAACTATAAAGAGGAGAGCAGTGCATCAAATAGTAGTGTTTTTAGCTATTATAAGTCCCTAAATAAAGGGGAGTAATCTCAATATAAGACTATTAGTGTCTGGGTTTAAACTGTCTAAAAGTACCGTCTTTATAGAAAACAACGATTTGATCTACATTAGAATCCACCTGAAAAGGGAGTTGATTTAGGATAGAAGTATTGTTGTTTTTCACGTCATTTTCAGTGTTTATTTGCACTTGTTTTTGGGTAGAAGTGTCTTGTGAATTTGACGTGTTTTGCTCTTTAGAATCTGTAATAATATGACCAGTAATTGGGTCAATAGGAGGGGCGATTGTAGTAGTAGGATGCTGTACAATTTTGGTAATAGAAGTCGTGTTTTCGCTCTCCAAATAGTTGCCTTTTCCCTTCAATATCCATGTCAAACTTATCTCCGGAAAGGCGTCATTTATCTTCATAATAAAGTCTAAACTTGGCTTGTTTCTACCCGATAAAAGGTGGGATAAACTTGAACGTTGCACGCCTATTTTGTCTGCAAAAGCAGAAGCGGTGTAGTCTAAATTCTCCAGTAAAAAAGCTAACCTGTTTACAAAATGTTCCATGGCAAAATGTTTATTAAAGTAAATTACAATGCGTTTACAAATGTAACAAAAATAATGAGATTACAAATGTGTACAGTGTTATTATTGTAAATTACATTAAATTAATGGTTTAGGTTATTGTGTTTAATTGTTTGGTTTTGAATTAAATATAAGTTGTAAAATAAAAATGTAAATTACTGAACTAAACGTTACACTTGTAAAGTAGGGTTGTGATTACAATTGTAAACAAAAATAGAATTCCAATTGTTTACATTTGTAAATAATAAGTTGTTTACATTTGTAATTCTTAAAAAATCACAGTTATGAACTATAGATCGTTAGTAGAAAATTACACATATAATACAATTGCAGGACGATATATTACAACAGAAAAAATAGCTCCTTTTTTAGCTGACTTAAAGTATTACTTTAAGGTTGAAGAAAAAGGAAAATCAGTCGAAGGACGAGCAATAGAAACGGTAACTTGGGGAGAAGGTCCGACCAAGATTTTTATGTGGTCTCAGATGCACGGAAATGAATCTACAACGACTAAAGCGGTAATCGATTTATTGCATTTATTAAATGAAGAAAAAGAGTCTTTTATTTCAGAGTGGCATAAGCAATTTACGTTCCTAATTGTTCCGATTTTAAATCCAGATGGAGCACACTATTATACACGAGTAAATGCAAATCAAGTTGACTTAAATAGAGACTCGATTGACTTGACTCAACCTGAGAGTAAATTATTGCGTTCGTTGTTTGATGAGTTTAAACCAGACTATGCTTTTAACCTTCACGACCAACGAACAATTTTTGGAGTTGGAGACACTCCACTTCCGGCTACTATTTCTTTTTTAGCACCTTCATATAATGAGGAAAGAGAAATAAATAAAAACAGAGCGGAGGCTATTAAGCTAATTGTAGCGATGAATGAAGAAGTGCAGAAAGTTATTCCAGGTCAGGTAGGGCGTTTTGACGATGGCTTCAATATTAATTGTATTGGAGATTACTTTCAAAATCAAGGAGTTCCAACAATTTTATTTGAAGCAGGCCATTTTCAAGGCGATTATGAGCGTGAAGAAACGAGAAAAATTGTGTTTTTAAGTATTTTATCGGTTATTTATAGTATATTTACTAAGAATTATGAGAATAATAAGATAGAATCGTATCTATCTATCCCTGAGAACACAAAAACCTTTAATGACGTGGTTGTAGCGCCAGTTTCACTTGCTGGAAGTGAAGAGGAGTTTATTGTGAATATCCAATATTTGGAGCAATTAAAAAATAATAATGTTAAATTTTGTCCCATTATTGTGGATATTATTAAAAAAGAAAGTAAATTTGGCCATCATTACATAAATGAGAAAGTTTTTTTTAAGAACTCTTTGGTTAATATGAATGATGCATTAGATAAGAATTTCCTTGATATCATTGATTCTTCAAGCATTCAAGTTAATAAATTATTAAAAAAATAATAAAATTTATTGTTTTTTCAGAAAATAAGAATTTTATTTAGTATTATTGTACAGAATTATAGATTATAATAAGATAAATTATTGTTTTATGAGTAAATTTCGTTTAGATGAAATCGATCACCAGATCTTAGATATGTTGATTGACAATACGAGAGTTCCTTTCACAGATATTGCAAAAAAATTACTAATTTCTGCTGGTACTGTTCACGTTCGTGTTAAGAAAATGGAAGATGCAGGAATCATTCAAGGTTCTTCATTAACTTTAGATTATGAAAAATTAGGGTATGCATTTATTGCTTACATCGGTATTTTTCTACATAATACTTCTCAAACTAAGTTTGTTTTAGAGCGTATTAACGAAATCCCATTTGTAACTGTAGCACACGTTACAACAGGTAAATTCAACGTTTTTTGTAAAATTAGAGCGAAAAATACGCGTCATGCAAAAGAGGTTATTTATATGATTGATGATATTGATGGAGTTTACAGAACTGAATCAATGATTTCTTTAGAGGAAAGCATCAACGATAAAAAACGTTTAATGCATACTATCTTCAAAGAATTGTAGAAAGTATACACTTATAATATGGAATAATAAAAACTGCTATTTAGCAGTTTTTTTTTTATTCGTATTTTTGAAAAAAAAAGTTAATGGATTCTTTAACACAAATTGTTTTAGGTGGTGCTGTAGGGAATGCTATTGCTGGTCGTAAGATTGGGAATAGGGCTGTTCTTTATGGTGCTATTGCTGGTACAATACCTGACTTGGATATTCTTTCTGTATTTTTTACAGATCCTATTACGGCTGTAGAAATGCACCGTGGGGTTACCCATTCGATTTTGTTTGCAGTTTTAGCTTCTTTCTTATTTGGCTATATTGTTTACAAAATTGAAAAGAAAAACAATTTTACTTATGAAGATGGCTTCTGGTTATTTTTCTGGGGGTTGTTTACGCATTCGCTATTAGATATGTTTACCACTTGGGGAACACGATTGCTGTGGCCATTTGACTACGCCTTTGCTTTTAAGTCAATTTTTGTAATTGATCCTTTATATACTATTCCTTTTATTTACTTTTTAATTCGCTCAATGCGAGAGAAGGTTGATATGAAGAAAAGGATGTATTGGAACCGTATGGGGATTTATGTGAGTAGTTTTTATTTGTTCATAACCTTGTTTTTGAAGGCAATGGCTTATTATAAATTTACGGATGCATTAGATAGACAGGCGATTATCTACAAGGAGATGTCTGTGAAACCTACGGTAATGAATACAATTTTGTGGAATGCGATGGTAGAAACAGAGGATGCATTCCTAATTGGCGAGTATTCGTTTTTTGACCATTCAGATATTAAGTTCCAGCGATTTGAAAAGAATGCGCATTTTATGAACAATATTAAAAATCACATTCTGTTGAAAAGATTGGTGAGAATTTCTGAAGGCTATTATACTTTTTCTGAAATCAATGAGGAGATTCACTTTAATGATTTGAGATTTGGACTTTTAAAAAATGAAGGAGAGGATGTGCAGTTTGCTTTTAGCTATCGCTTTTTTGTCAATGAAAAAGGAGAGTTGCAAGCAGAGGAGGTTAAAAAAGAAAGAAAAGACGGAGTTAAGCTATTGAAAAGACTTTGGGTTAGACTGCAAGGGATTTAATGAATAAGTTTAATTACTGATGAGAAATATACGGAAGGAGCCTATTAGGTTCCTTTTTTGTTTTCTATAAACAGAATTTTGTAATTCATTTTTGAAACGAGCCTGTTTTAGGCTTATTGTGATACTTTTGATTTAATTACTACTCTTAGGTTGTTTAAACGGTAAAGATGTTTAAAAACGGCAGATATTTAGCTTGTGGTTTGTTTTTGGGGCAGTCTTCAATTGTTTTGAAAATATGATTGAAAATACGCAAGTTGTTTTTGAATTTTGAAATACTTTTGCAGCATTGAGTCTTTAATGGAATCACTTATTAATTGTTTTAAAACTACGGATGCTTTTTTCTTAGAGGGTACTAAGGGGAAGGATAATTAATTAAAATCATTATTTTAGAAATGGATATACTTGAAAGAAATGTAATTTCTATTCAAAGTTTAGTTTCTGCTGGTTACGTTGGAAATAGCGTAGCAGGATTGGCTATTCAGTTGCACGGGTTAAATGCTATTATATTGCCAACGGTTATGTTGTCAAGTCATGCGGAGCAAAATATATACTATGGAGATGTTGTTTCTCCAGATTTGTTTAATAAGTTAATTAGAGGGATTAGCGAGGTTGGACTTCGCGAACGAACTTCTTTTGCAGTTAGTGGTTATATAAATACAATTGAATTGATTGATATTGCTGCTGATTTTGTAACGGAGTGGAAAAAAGTAAGAGCGGGTGCTACTTATATATATGACCCTGTTTTAGGGGATACACGTGCGAATGGACTGTATATACCTGAACATATAGCTAAGCATTCGATTGAGAAACTTCTACCAATCTGCGAGGTTCTAACGCCTAATCAATTTGAATTGGAGTTTATCTTAGGAGAAAAGATTACTTCTGTACAAGAATTAGTTGCTTTAATAACCAATCACCCTATATTAAAATCGAAAACAGTTGTTCTAACAAGTGCTATTCTTGAGGATACGCCTGTGGATCAAATAGAAGTTATTGTTGTTCAAAACAATAAGGTGTCAAGATTTAGTACAGAGAATATTCATATTGAAGTAGTGGGAACAGGAGATTTGTTTACTGCTATTATGACTTCTCAGCTAACTCTTGGTAGAGATATAGGTGTGGCAATTCAAAATGCGATGAGTTTTGTGTGTAGTGTGCTTACTTATACAAAACAAAATGGGCAAACATCTATGAGTGCGGCTGCAATTATGCAAGCGATGTCCTATTTATCAGTATAAAATGGTAATAATTGCGGTTTCTTTTATCACTTAACTAATTGGTTATTAGTTTTATAATGTTAAAAAAAAAGTATGATTAAGTAGTATTCTATAAAATTTTAATCTAAATTTGTGTTCAGTTAAATGTGTTATTTTAAGTAAAAAAAGTAATTTTAAAACTTAAAAATGAGTAATTAATTGCTTTTAAAATAAATATTTAGCTAAATAATGTTTAATAGAAAGCTATTTGTTATGAAGAAGATTGTATTTTTTTTATTAGTGAGTTTATCGTTATTCTCTTGTAATAGCAATGATGATGGTAATTCACAACCACAAGAAAAAAAGGAACTGCATCTCGCGGTGGATGCTACAGCAGCTATTGTAAATCAACCAATTTATTTTACAATTCAAAATAGCGATAAGGAGGATATTAGTGCAGATTTGTACGTAGGAAATTCTAAAGTTGATAATCCTATGGTTTTTGACGAAGTTGGTGTTTACGATATTGTAGCTAAGAAAGCTGGATATGTAGATAGTAATGTTTTGCAAGTAAATGTTCTGAAGCAAAGGCGAAAGAACAAATTTCAATTGAATAGTCAACATTTTGAGGTTGAAAGTGTTCATCTAAGTGTAGAACAAGTGAAGGTTTCTGATAAAGAACAGAACAAAGACCTTATTGTAGATAAGGTTGTACAATGGCATAACGGTGAGTTAGGTAATATTTATAATGTAGAGTTTAAATTAAAAACAGCAAGTAAACAAGGTAGAGTTGAAGTGAGCTATTTTGTTCCTAATTCTTCTATTGTTGTTGATGAAAATCAAAAAATTATTAACTACGGAGAGCGTATTTTTCCAAATGAAGTGGATGAAGTGTTTTATATAGAGTCGTGGATTATAACTGATAATCATGACTTTGCCAATGATTGGAAAGCGGCTGATTCAAAATTCGTGTTAGATGAAATTGTTATTCCAAATCGTGGAGAAGGTGTAGGTAAGCTGGGAATAGATGCAACAGCGTATATAAAAATTGACTATACTGCGGGAGATACTTTACTGGATATTATCTATGATGGTGATATTAGATTTATAGAAGATGTGGAAGATAGAAGTAATGGAGAGTATTTTCCCATCATTCTTGCAGAGTAAATAAACTGGTGTAAAAGACATAAAAAAGAGCTTTTAATCTGAAAAGATTGAAAGCTCTTTTTTTATTCTTTTTAGAGTAATTGTGATTTTTGTTTTATGTAATTATTTGATTTGTTATATAAATTAATGAATAATGTTTGATTTGTTGATTTTTATTAAAATGAAATGTTATTTTTTTGTAAAGTAATCTTAAAAGAAATACTCTTATGAAAAAAGTAATATTATTTTTTATTGCAAGTCTATCATTATTGTCTTGTAGTAGCGATGATGATGTATCGGTAGAATCAAATGCAGAACAAGCATTGTATTTGATTACAGAAAAAACTTCGGTATTTGTGAATGATTCTGTTTTGTTTACAGTAAAAGATGCTGATGCAGAAACGATTGAAGCAGATATCTATGTAGATGGGGTAAAAGCTTCTAATCCTTTTGTTTTTGATAAAGCGGGTGTTTTTAAAGTGACTGCAAAAAAGCAAGGAGTGAGTGATAGTAATACGATTGAGATCATTGTAGGATCAAAAGGGTTGGTGTTAGACGTTAATCAAACTGATTTTTATTTAAATCGTAGAGTTATTTTCTCTGTTAAATGGCTTAAAGAAGATGTTTTAGATGAAGTTAAAATATATAATGTAGCTACAAATGAGGTAGTTGAAGATGGTATTTTAATAACTTCTGAAGTTGGGGAGTTTTCATTTATAGCGAAAGGAGAGAATTTTACAGATAGTAATATTGTTACTATAAATGTACAAGAGCAAGACACGAAAAACAAGTTTATAATAAATGATAAGGAGCATAACATTACAGGAGTTTCTGTTAGTATTGAACGAATGGAGGTTTTTGACAATACTTCTGGTGAGATGATTGAAATTGACAAGATTTTTGAATTAGGTAATGGTGTTTATGCTAATCAATATAACTTTTTGTTTAAGAGCTTTAAAAACGCAAGTTTAGAAAGAGTACTTTTTACTTATTTAGTTCCAAATAATACAATTAAGGCTGAGAATGGGGAAGTTGTAGATTTAGGACAGCGTGTGTTCCCAACAGGAGTTGACAATATTATTTATTATGAAGCTTGGGTTGTTGTGAATGATTATCAATTCTATATAACGTCTGAAGAGTCTGATTCTACAATAAATGTAGATTCTTTAGAAGTTGAAAATATGGGAATTGGGGCTGGTAATCGTGGAATTGATGCAACAGCTTCAATGCAAATCACGTACGAAGGTCCTCAAGTAGGTATTGAAGTAGACTATACTGGTAAGATTAATTTTTCTGAGATACCTGAAGAAAAATACGAAGATGAAGTTTACACAGCTAAAGCAAATGCTGTTAAGGCTCACAGTAAGTCAGTAAAAGCAGATGTGATTCAGAGAATTAAGCTATAGTAAAGATACCTTGTAATAGAGGAGGACAAGCGTATTTGTTTTCTTATTAAAGAAGTAATAATTTTTAATTTGTGAAAAAATGAAAAGTAAAATATATTTAATCTTTATCGCAGTTTTAACCATAGTAGGTTGTTCAAATAACGACGATAATTCAGTAGCTAATGAAGATTACGGAAAGTTAACTCTTCAGTTAGAACAAAAAAATGTAACAGTTGGTGAGAGTGTTACATTTAAAGTAACAAATAGCAAGAAGGAAGCGGTAAAAAGCAATATTTTTATAGATGGTGTTCCTGCACTTGCAAATCATACGTTTAAGGAAGAAGGGACTTTTAATGTTGTTGCTAAAAGAAATGGATATTTAGATAGTAATGTATTGAAGGTGGAAGTTGCAGCTAAACGCTTAGTTTTAAAAGCAGATAAGCTAAAGATAGATTTAAGTGATTATGTAGAATTCTCTGTACTTTACGATAATACATTGGTAAATGATGTAGTGATTTACAATACTAAAACAAATGAGCCTTTAAATTCTACTTATTTTGTACCTACAGAGACAGGTGTGTATAGTTTTGTTGCTAAAGCAGATGGGTATTCTGATAGTGCGGAAATTGTAATAGAGGTAAATGAACCTACAAATAAATTCACTGTAAATGGAAATATGTATAAAATAGATGATTTTATTTTAGTGATGAGTCGCGTATTATACATTGATAAAGATGGAAATGAAACAGTGCAAGATGAAGTAAGAGAGTTGCCTGATGGAAGACTTGCGAATGTTTATTATTTCTTGTTGGGTAAACAAACTGCTGAAAGCTGGGATATGGTTTTTGTAGATTTTCTTGTACCTAATCCTACAATTATAAAAAAAGGAGACAAAATTGTTGACTATGGAGTTAGAGCTTTGCCTAAAGTTGGATCAGATATCATAGGTGCTGGAGCATATGTTATAGTTGGTGATTTAAGTTTTAGTATTTACAGTGATGAAATTAATGAATTTTCAAGTGTACTTAAAAACTTACAAATAGATAAAGATGGATTGTTTAATGATGGCTATGATTACGTTGAACATGATCCAAATCGCTATTTAAATGGGGTTTATAATGGTGAATTAAAGATGACATCAGATTATGGAAGTTTGGAAGTACTTTATGATTCAACAATTAGATTTTATGATAAGATTACATACGAGATAAATGAAAATGAACCTGTGAGTTATAAAAAAGCACAACAACATAAAATGTCTAAATCAAGTAATAGAGAAGAATTCCTTAATTTACTAAAAGGAAGAAAATAGAAAATAAAAACTCCATAGGAATAATTCTTATGGAGTTTTTTCATAGCATTTTAATAATCATTTTGTAAGAAATGGAAATATTTTACGTCTTACTGGCGCAAATATAGAAATACTTCTGATTGTCATTATTTGATGTTTATTATATTAATAAATATTATTTCAAAAGGTTAATTTTTATAGATAAGTATAGTTTTTATGTATTCTTATAAGGGCTATTTTGTCTTTTTTAGTATTTTAAAATGCAAAGAATAAATGATTCGAATCGGTGTGTTTTAACTGAATTGTATTAAATTTATCAATGTTTTGAATACTATATCCTGACTATATTATGAATGATAAAATAAAATCATCAATACCGAACAATATCTTAGTTCAGATAGCATTTCTACTTGTTATTGTATTTGTGTTTTTTCTACTTGTAAAAAACCTTGTAATTTTTATACCTGGATTTCTTGGGGCTATTTGTCTTTTTGTGTTGTTGATTAATCCATTTCGTTGGTTAACAGAGAAAAAGGGTTGGAAAAAGATATGGTCTATTGTTGTCTTGATGCTTGGTAGTGCTTGTTTAATCTTAGGGCCAATGTATCTATTGATTCAAACATTGACTAAGAAGATTCTTGTAATCTTAGATGATAAAGAAAAACTAAAAGCAGGCATCGACAGTGCGGTTCAAGTTTTACAAACGAGATATAATATCGATATACTAAACCAAAGTAACTTGGAGAAAGCCACAGAGATAGGAGGTAAGGTTCTACAATCTTTTGTGAATACATCCGTGAATGGTCTGATGGAGATAGGAGTTGCCTATTTGTTGTTCTACTTTATGCTTGTGGACTATGAAGCTATCGAGCGATGGTTTAATAAGTATGTTCCGTTGGGAAGAGCAAATATGGAGAATATGAAAATTGACATGAAAAAATTAGTTGTTTCTAATACTGTAGGTGTTCCATTAACAGCTTTTTGTCAGGCAGTTGTAGCTTATATAGGTTATTTGATTTTTGGGGTTGATGATGCATTTGTATTCTTTGTTTTAACATGCTTTGCAGCAATGGTTCCGGTAGTTGGTGCGGCGCTTATCTATATACCTTTGGTAATAATGTTACTTGCTCAAGGAGATAATACAGGAGCTATTGGGCTTCTGTTGTATAGTTTGATTATTGTAGGGCTATCAGACAATTTAATCCGCTTTATACTTCAAAAGCGAATGGCAGATGTACATCCTTTGATTACCATATTTGGTGTTATTGTTGGTGTAAATCTTTTTGGATTCATTGGTATTATATTTGGACCTATCTTGTTCTCTTTGTTTTTCTGGTTAGTCAAGATATACCGCAATGAGTTTGTAACGCCTAAAGAAGAGTAATAGATTCTTTAATGTTTGTTTACCTTTGTGATAGTTGAAATATAAAAAAGGAATTATGCTGAAAGTTTGTTGTGCTATTATTCAACATGGAGATAAGGTATTAGTGGCTCAAAGAAGTGAGTCTATGTTACTTCCTTTGAAATGGGAATTCCCCGGAGGTAAAGTAGAAAAGGGAGAATCTGTGGAAGCATGTATTGTCAGAGAGATAAAAGAGGAGTTGAGTCTGTCAATTAAGGTTGTTCAGCAATTAACGCCTGTTGTTCATCATTATGATACTTTCTCATTAGAGTTGATTCCTTTTGTTTGCATGAGTAATTCTGAGCAATTTGTAAGCGCTGAGCATAAGAGTATTGTTTGGAGTGCTAAAAGCGATTTATTGTCTTATGATTGGGCTGAAGCGGATATTCCAATCGTTCACGAATATTTAAAAATCTCAAAATAATATATAAACAAAGGCTATCGAACTGATAGCCTTTGTTTTATAATGCGATTGACAACGTATTATATTAAGTTTACCTATTTATTAAATGAGGTGCTTTTGTTCGTGGTTATATTATAGTTGTTTTTAATCGTATAATAGATGTCTTAATCTTTTAGCCTAATTGCTAATAATTCGCCTGTAGCACAAACTACATCATTAGCACTTAATGTCATATCTACCCATACTTTTCTGCCTTCAATACTGCGTAATTTTCCTTTTAATATCAATGGAACGCCCATTGGTGTAGCTGCTTTAAAATCAACTTTTAAAGAAGCAGTAACACAGCGTACGGGAATTGGAGCTTCTTCAAGTGAAATTCCTTCTTGTTTACATAAAAATGCAGCAGCAGAGCCTGTTCCGTGACAATCTAAAAGGGAGGCTATAAGTCCTCCGTAAACACTCCCAGGAAGTGCAGTATATTTTTGTTCTGGTGTGAATTCAGCGGTTGTTTCTTCTCCTTTAAGGTAGGTTTTTAGTTGATAACCGTTTGGGTTGTTTTTTCCACATCCATAACAATGCGCAAGGTTTTCGGGATATAAGTCTTGAATTGCTTTAGTCATAAGTTATTTGTTTTTTTGATTAGTATTCGTAAATATCGATAATGCAATTTAGATAGGCAATAATTTTTTGTGTTCATTAAAGATAGAAATCATTGAAAATTAGTGGATTTATTGAGAATACATACACGAAAAGTGTGAAGTTAAAAGGAGAATTCTTGAAAAAGTTGCAATAGGTAAGTTTTATTTTCTTAAATTCGAGTAGCAAACATCAAAAAATAGAAAAAGGTATATATGTCACGGAAAATATCGGAGAAAAAAAATAAAACTTAGTACTTATTTATTATAATAAAAATATAGTTTATCTGTTATATAGAAATAGAAAGCTTAATGTTTTATAAAACCAATTTTGCCCAAGTAATATTGGTTTATATTTGCTGTAAATTAAAATAGAATCTTGCGAAGGGTATGTATTTAAAGAGAAATACTGCTTTATGTAGATTTTATTAAATTAAATTTTATACTAAGAAATGATTAAACAAGGTTTATTATTAGTTACCTTATTATTGAGTCAATGTTTTGTTTTTGGTCAAAAGAAATATTCAGAATTAACGAAAGAAGATTATCTTGAAGATTTTGACATCTTAATCAATATCGTAAAAAATCAACATCCTAATCCATATCGTGTAATATCAGAGAAAGACTTTGACAAGAAAGTCGCAGATATTAGAAAAAACTTAGAAGCACATCCAAGCTATGCTACTTTTTTGCTTTCTAATCCTATTCCTTATATTCACGATGCTCATTCATCTTTATCTACAGATACTACGATTTTTGAGGACTTTACTAAGGAGACGCATTTCTTTCCCTTAGCTACACTTGTTTTTAATAGTAAAGTGTTTGTTAATCAACACAATCCTTATATCCCTGCTGGAAGTATAATTAAAACAGTGAATGGTGTTAAGGCGAGCAAGATATTAGAGAGAATAAATGTAAGTAGTGATGGCGAGATAAAAGCAGATGATGCTAAAGACTTTACTTTTTATATTTCATTGATGTTTCCAGATGCAAAGGAATATGTGATTACGTATCAAGAGGCGTTGGATAGTGAGGAGATAAAAGAAGTAACAATAGATACCGTTAGTTATTTCAGAAACTACTACAATGTTCAGAAGTCAATTCTGCCATTAGATTTGATTACTTATTCTTATGGTATTTACGGGAGAGAGATAGATGAGGATACGTATGTTCTGACAATTAAGACTTTTGCTTTTTCTGAGGAATTTGCTTATCAAAAGTTGAGTACTTTTTTTGAGAAGTTAAAAGAAAAGGGGGTAAAGAATCTTATTATTGATATTCGCAGTAATGGAGGAGGGTATTTAAGTAATATTCCACTTTTTTATTCATTCCTTTCAAAAGAGAAAGTATTTAAAAATAGCTATAGATATGCTACTAAGGTTGTTGATATTAATGTAAGAGAAAATCTTATAGATGGTAGTGGCCGTCAATATTCTGATTTAGATATTAAAAACATGAACAATTTCATGTTACAACGTTATGATAAAAGTGAAGATGATGAGTACTATTATGGTAATAATCGCTTAGATGAAACGTATGTAGAGAATTATCCTCGTGATAGAAATGTGTTTGAAGGGAATACTATTCTTTTAATCGACAATAATACAGTATCAGCAGCAGCTTACTTTGCTTCTTTGTTTAAAGAAAATAAAAGAGGAGTAATAATTGGACAAGAAACACGTACTTGTAGTAATTTTACAACTGCTTCTTGGTTTATTAATTACAAATTACCAAATACACAGACAATTGTAGATTTACCTCGTTCAGAAGTGTTCTTTAATAATGTAGGAAGTAAAAAAGGGGCTTGTAGAGGTGTAATTCCTGATTATTCGGTAGATGAAACAATGTTTCATGCTGGATTAATTGAAGAAAAAGACCCTGAACTAACTATGGCTTTAAACCTTATCAAGAAGGAAATAGGTATGGAGGTAGCGAAAATTGCTGAAAAAGGAAAAGAGAAAAAACATAAGAAATAATACGCATTTGAGTGTATATTGATTAAAGTAAGATGGCTAATGGCCATCTTTTTTTTTGCTAAAGGAGTAAAGTTAATAGGTGGGGTAAATTGTCATTCTTCTTAGCGTTAGTTTATTATGGTGGAAACTACATTTTTTAATGTACTTTTCGTAAGTTTGTTTTTACATTAAATTCTTGATAAATATAGATGTTAGAAATCCTTTCGCAGCTGTCGTTACCGCGCTTATTAGTTTTGAGCTTACTTATAAATGTATTGCTGTTTTCAAGTTCTATCATTTTGTACACTATTGTTTCTAAATTCTCGACACAAGCATTAATCCAAACAAAAAAGCAAGCTATTACAAAGAGTGATATAATCTTGTCTTTTGTGGTATTAGTCTGTAATGCTGCAGTCTTTATTTTAGGAGAGTTTTTGTGGGAAATAGGGATTATTAAGGTAATAGCTTCTGGTTCATTGTTAACTATTTTATCTCAAGTAATTGTATTAGTTGTGGCAATGGATTTTTTAATGTACATCTTCCATCGTGTAGCGCATTTGCCTTTATTATATAAGCAAGTTCATAGAAAACATCATGAGCATGCCAGCGTCAATGCACTTAGTTTGTTTGTATTGCACCCAGTTGAAGCAATCGGCTTTGGCTTGTTGTTCATTATTGTGTTAATGCTGTATTCGTTTAATATGTGGGCAATAGCGGTTTATTTAATAATAAACCTTATTTGGGGAACTATAGGTCATTTAAATCAAGGAATACTTAACGATAGTGGAATGAAGCTATGGATAAGTAAAGTGTTTTGCTTGAGCTTATTTCACAATAGGCACCATCAATATCCTAATTGTAATTATGGGTTTTATACCTTGTTTTGGGATAAGCTATTTAAGACCTATAGGACTGAAAATTAAAATAACTACATCTTTTATATTTAATAGAAATGGAATACAAGATTGTCTCTTTGTTAAGAGAAGGTGAGGCGTATGTGTTTGATTTGTGTTTTGGTAGCATTCAATCAAATGACGATAATTTAAGTCACCGCTTTTACTCGTGGGTTTCTGAAGTGAAAACATTTATAGAGTCTAATTATCTGCATACGAGTGATTCTTTTATTATCATTAATGAGGTTGATTATACTCAATTTGCAATTGACGAGTCAAGTTTCTGTTTGGAAAAAGAGAAAGTAGAACGTGCTTTGAAGAAGTGCTTGTATGAACAACAGTATATTAAAAGCAAATCAGCTACGTTTTTAGAGAAAGTATTGTATTCGATTATGAATTTGTTTAAATAAGTGGAGTAAATGGCTGATAAATTGATTTATTATGCTATTCCTCTTAGAATGTTTGGTGATTTAAATGGTTTAGGAAACTAAATTTGAGAGTACTTTAATTTGAAATTCGTAATTTTGAATAAAGACGTCTAACTAAGTAGGACTCTTGATGAGTTTTAAGTAAAATTATTAAATACTACAGTTAGTAAAACAATAGCGAATTTCGTTATTTAAAAGAATTAATATGAAAAAGATAACCTTACTATATTTACTTACATTAACTGCTTCAGTACAGGCTCAAGAGATTGTGGATTCTGTTGATAATTGCAAAAACGATAAAGTGTTGTTTTTCAATAAGGAGTATGATGTGAAAAGTTGTGTAGTAAATGATAGCTTAGCGATTGAGGAGAAGGTGGTTTCTTTTCCTAAATCAGCTAAAACTATGTATAATAACTTGCAATTTATTAGTCAACACGATGAAATGTTGCAGCCGTTTGTAGCCGTGAATGATAGCGTTGCTACTATAACAGCAATATATAAAGCAGATAAACTTTCTCAAGGGGTGGTGTTAGAGCCTTTAGTCGCGAATGACTTTAGCTTTGTGTATTACAATGATGAGCAACCATTATATCGCTATGTTTCTGATTCTGATAGCCACTTTTATACCTATGTAAGAGCTGAAATAGAGAAGAATGAGGATGTAAGAGATATGTTTTATGATCTTGAAGAAGGTGATATATTGCCAAGTAAAGAGAGTTATGTAGGTAATACGTGGAAGAAATGGAATGATGGCGTAGAGAAGTCTATAGTAGATTTTGAAGGAAGACAAGGGGAATTGATTCGCTTGAATAACCAGGTAGTTGGAACAGAGCAGTTGTTATTTAAAATAGGAGATGCTCAAGGTGCATTGCATTATTTGTATTTAGAGAAAAAAGAACATGATATTACGGTGTACGAACAGAGTTTTACTGTGGTAGATGGTCAGTTGAAAGGAGGCTTTGTAAATAATGCTGTGATTTTGAATGTTGGTTTTGATAGAAAGCGCATCACAGCACGTACAGAGAAAGGTAAGTCTATTTCTGATATCTACTTTGAGAACTTTGCTCCAAATAATTGGAGTCAGCCAAATCAATATTTATTTGATTACATCAAGAATTCTAATAAGAAAGTTCTTAGGGCAAGAGTGGTTTTAGATGATTCAATTGAAAAGGATAGTTTATTCTTTGATGCGTTAGTGGCATTAGCGAATAATCCAGAGTTATTTAGAAGAGATGTAGCGTTGAAGGACTTTTCTTTTGAGAAATTGTTATCTACGCATATCTTAGAATTGTCAGGTGATAAGAAAGCGTTATTTACTTTGAAATAAAAGCGACAATAGTCATATAATAATGTGAAAGCTAACTTGTTTAAGTTAGCTTTTTTTGTGTCTGGCTGTTTGTATTGAGAATTGAGAGGGTTGAAAATGTGATTATTAAGGGAAGTATTAGCTTGAGGATAGTTTTAAAGGGCTTTTTAACAAAAATATCTTCTAATAGTAATCGTCATTTTGTACCTTTAGCTTGAAAAACTTATTGAAAAAATGACAAATTTAGAAAAGTTATCAGAGATCCGTTTCTTAATGAAAGAAAAGGGAATTGACGGATATATTATCCCTTCATCTGACCCACATATTAGTGAATACCTACCTGATTTTTATAAATGTATTGCTTGGACTTCTGGATTTACAGGTTCTGCAGGAACACTTGTTATTACACAAGATTTCGCAGGATTATGGACAGACTCTCGTTATTTCGTACAAGCGAATGAGCAATTAGCTGGTTCTGGTTTTGAATTAGTTAAGTTGAAAGTACAGCATGCACCAGAATATGTAACATGGTTAGGAGAGAAACTGGCAGAAGGAGCTACGGTAGCTTTTGATGGTAACCTTGCTTCATTAGCAGTTGCAAACTCTGTAAACAGTATCTTATCTCCACTTGGTATTAAGGTAAATGGGCATGTAGATTTACTTGACCCAGTATGGAAAGGAAGACCAGCTTTACCAACAGAAAAAGCATATACATTACCTGTATCTACAACTGGACAATCGACAGTTGATAAAATTGATGCAGTTCGTAAAGCGTTGAAACAAAAGAGAGCAACAGCACATTTAGTTTCTTCATTAGATGATTTAGCATGGTTATTAAATATAAGAGGAACTGATGTTAAGTGTAATCCTGTAACTTTAGGGTTCGCTTTCGTTGATCAAAAACAAGTAATTTTGTTTATAGAGGCAGTGAAGCTTGAAGCTGCAACAAGAGCTGAATTAGAGAGCTATGGAATTACTATCAAACCTTATGAAGAGGTAAAAGCTTTCTTACAAGCATTAGGTAAAGATGAAGTTATTCTATTAGACCCTAAGCGTACTTGTTTTGCTACTTACGATTCTGTTGCTGATGGAGTGAAAATCATCGAGGATATGAATCCTTCTACATTATTAAAGACAGTGAAGAATGACGTAGAGATTAACCACGAAAGACATGCGATGGTTAATGATGGAGTAGCGTTGACTAAATTCTTTAAATGGATTGAAGAGAACGTTGCAAAAGGAGAGTTAACAGAGATGAATATCGCTGACCATTTGAGAGGACTTCGCGCTGAACAACCAGGTTTTAAAGATATTAGCTTTGATACGATTGCTGGGTATAAAGACCACGGAGCGTTACCTCACTATAAAGCAGAAGAGCATAGTAACTACAAATTAGAAACAACTGGTTTGTTATTAGTAGATTCAGGTGGACAGTATGAAACAGGAACAACTGATATTACGCGTGTAGTAGCGTTAGGTACACCAACGCAAGAAGAGAAAGAAGATTATACAATTGTTTTAAAAGGAACAATAGAAGGTTCGATGGCTATTTATGCGAAAGGAACAAGAGGATATCAGATTGATGCAATTACTCGTCGTCCTATTTGGGCTACAATGCGTAATTATGGACATGGTACAGGTCACGGAGTAGGTTTCTTTTTGAATGTACACGAAGGACCACAAGTATTTAATGGTACTGCAACGGATATTGCTATTGAACCTGGAATGATTACTTCTATTGAACCAGGATTATATAGAGAAGGAAAACACGGTATCCGTATTGAGAACTTAGTATTGTCAAAAGACTTAGCTTCTAATCAATTTGGAGACTTTATGGACTTCGAAACGTTGACTATCTGTTATATTGCAACAGATTTAGTAGAAAAATCATTATTAGGAAAAGAGCACATCGATTGGTTAAATAACTATAACCAATGGGTTTATGACTCTATTTCTTCTAAATTATCTGCAGAGGAAGCAGCTTGGTTAAAAGAGAAAACAAAAGCTATCTAAGAATTAGATAAGTTTAGATAAAATAAAAGGGTGATACATTTGGTGATGTATCGCCCTTTTTTGATTTAATTAAGCGAGAAATTAAGCGTTTTTAAAATAATTAGTTAGTCGTAAGTTAATTATTCTATATAATATTTATTGTAGGTGTTTACATAATGTTAGAATAGCGTATTAGCGAATGTTTCTTTAAGTGATTAGCTCTAATGTACTTAACATACATAGGCTTAATAGATTCAAATCCACATTGCGTTGCTATTTCGTATAAAGAATCTTTTGTGAAAAACAATAATTGTAATCCTCTTATATATCTTTCTTTATTGTAATAATCCCAAAAATTATCACCATAAAAGTACATAAAATCTTCTTTAAAAGTACTTTCAGATACTCCTTTTTGGTATAAAAGCTCTTTTAGCTCTTTTTCTGATAATGAATTACTTGTGATTAGCTGTTGATATATCTCGTTATATTTACTTTTATCTTTCATATAAAAGTCTATTTCCAAATGAACATCATTTAGATTAGTTTTTATATTGATATAGAATAAGTTGAAGATAAACTTGTTGTTTTGAAAATCTTTTAAAACAGTTCCACTGATTGTACATAGCTTATTAGTTCTATTTAAACAGTTGAATTTAATAAAATGGTATTGATTTTCTTGCCAATGGTCGCGTTGGCTTTTACATTCTGCAATAACCACATCCATTACATTGTATTTGGTAACTTCATCAATAGATTCAAAGTCAATCGTATTGATAATATTGTAATTACTATCCACAACCATACTAAAAGCCTGTGCATACTGAATATCTTGCTTGTGATTTAGAATTGTGGCGTAATTCAAATGTAGCATTGATTCAAAAAGGCTGGTTGTCATCGATTTAAAAAAGTTGTAATGAAATCTTTGCCAAGCAATGCTATATTTATTTGCACTACTTGGTATATCGACAAATTCTTTGATAAATTTTGCCAAGGTATCTGAGACCTCTTCAAAAAGTTCAAGTTTCATAATTAGTATGGTTAGTTAGTTGTTTTGTTAGGATTCGAAATGTATAGATTTTTTTTTAAAAAGCAATAATTGTGAGCGATTATTTAATTATTATTTCGGGTATTACTTATTGATAGCGTTATTTTGTGGGTTAATTATTGTATTATTCACAATTGTAGCACTTCGCAATAGGCTATTTTTAGGTTAATCTTTCTGAATTTTTACTATTTTTTAAGAATTTCATAAAAATAGCTTTATATGGTAAATAGTTTTGCTGTCTTGTTTTTTTTAAGTAATTGATATATTGCTTATTAGATTCTTTTTAAACGAATAGGTGCCTTAAATTGAATGTGAAGGGGAGTGGGGATAGCTGGTTTCTCCTGTTTTATTTTATTGTATGGAAGTAAGCAAAGTAGTTATTCTATATGGTAAACTAATTGTACATACTTGATAATATTTCGTTTATAGGTTATTTATCTATTACAAATTCAAGAGTTTTTTTGTAGTTTTTAATAAAGGCAGAATAGCAGTAGAAATAGCTACTCGTCTTATGCAATAAGTCACATATTATAGGATAGGTTAGTTCTATCTACTGATTTTAAAAAAAGAAGTATTTTATAATGATATTTCTACTGTAAGAATTGCATTTAGGAGTGTCATAATGTGTAAGATTTGTGTCAAAAAGTGTGTGAAACTATAATTATTATGTGACTCTATAGCTTTAATTATTTTATCATGAAATATTTTTAAAATTAGTAATTAATAAAGTTCCTTTCATTTTAGTAGTTTTTTCATAAGTATATCATATTTCCAGTTGTTTCAAATATTTAGCTGTAGTAAATACTAATAGTTAAGTACAATCAGGTGTCTGAAAAACTCAAAATTTGTTACATATAATTAATAGAGAATAGTTGATAATGAGGTGTTTTCATTTTCAAGATTTGTTGAGGTAAGTAAATGACTATTTAAAAAGATGGATTAAGTTCACCTCAGACTAATCAATATAATCAAAGAGAGGAAGCTATCTAAAGTTAAGAGAATTATTGGTATGTAATAATAAATTTAATTTGAAACAGTGAGCTAAGCATTTGTTTAGTCATTTTAGGTATTTCTCAAAATAGTTAGTGTACAGATACTTCAAGTTTATCATAGAACAATTTAAGCTCTCATGATATCTTCATGCGATTGAACTTATTTAACAACAATCAAGGAGTTTGTTCTCCAAGGTTTTTCTAAAAGGAAAGTATGAAAAAGCAATTATTAAAATTAGGTGTACTTACACTTATTTTGTTTGGGATGGGGATAACAAGCCATGCCCAGATACGAAAAGAGAAAAAAGCTAATCAAGAGTTTGAAAGCTTTGCTTTTGTTGATGCAATTAAAGTATATGAGAAGATTGTAGAAAATGGAAAAGCGAATAGTTCAGTATTGGAAAAGTTAGGAGATTCATACTATTTCACTGGAAAGTTTGTCGAAGCTAATAAATGGTATTCTGAGCTATTTGAAGGAGAATACAAAGGCAAAGACGTGAATAAAATACCGTCTGAGTACTATTATCGCTATGCACAAACATTGAAAGCCGTTGGTAAAATACAAGAATCTGATAAGATGTTAGAGCGATTTGCAAACATCGAACAGACAGATTCAAGAGCAAGATTATTTCAAGCAACTAAAGACACTTATTTACAGGATTTAGATAAAATACCTCAACGTTATGAGGTTCAAAGTTTAGCAATTAATAGTGGGTTCTCAGATTATGGAGGAACATTATTAGGAAATAAATTAATATTTACTTCATCGAGAGAAACTGAAGATAAAGGTAATAAGGTACACGAGTGGACAAATGAACATTACACAAGCTTATATGAGACAACTATTGGTCAAGAAGGCAGTTTCACTGAGCCTAAGTTGTTTTCAAAAGAGGTTGATGGAAAATTTGTTAACGATGCAACAGCAGTATTTACAGCTGATGGGCAGACAATGTATTTTACAAGAAATAATGCTTCTACAAAAGGGAATAAGAAATATAATGAAAAGGATAATTCATTATTAAAGATTTACAAAGCAACAAAACAAGCGGATGAGCAGTGGGGACAGGTTTTGGAATTACCGTTTAACTCGGATGATTTCAATACCGCTCATCCTGCTTTAACACCAGATGGCAATTGGATGTATTTCGCATCGGATCGCAAAGGAACAATTGGGCAGTCAGATATTTTTAGGGTTGCTATCTATGATGATGGTAAGTTTGGAGATGTTGAAAACTTAGGTGCAAATATTAATACGGAAGGGCGTGAATCATTTCCATATATATCAAAAGATAATATTCTATATTTTTCATCTGATGGACGACCTGGTTATGGAGGCTTAGATGTATATCAAGTAAAAATAAATGTTGATGGTACTTTAGGTACAGTTGTGAATATGGGTGCGCCAATTAACAGTGCCTTTGATGATTTCGCTTTTTACTTAGATGTAAATTCACGTAAAGGATTTATTAGTTCAAATCGGGGTGGAGGACATGGAGCTGATGATATTTACTTTATCAAAGAAAGAGATTGTTATCAAACTATAGAAGGACGTGTGTTTGATTTAGACTCTCAAAGAGGGTTAGCTGATTCTAAGCTAACTTTATATAGCAATTTGTATAAAAATTTAAAAGAAGTTCAAACAGATGCAAATGGGAATTACCGTTTATCTGAGATTGGCTGTGAAGCGAAATATCGATTGAAAGTTGAATTGCCAAATTACAATACAGAAGAATTAGCTTTTGAATTAGGGTATTCATTAGATAATGTCAAGAAAATAGACGTTGGATTAGATAAATCAGATGTTGTAGTTTCTGTTAATGATGATTTGTTTAGAAAGATGCGATTAAAACCTATTTATTTTGATTTTAACAAATCAGATATTCGTTTAGACGCAACTTTTGAGTTGATGCAAGTAGTTGAAGTTATGAAGCAATATCCAGAGCTTAGAGTAGATGTACGTTCACATACAGATAGTAGAGGAAAAAGTGCATACAACCTTGCGTTGTCACAACGCCGTGTAAAAGCTACAATTAACTGGATGGTAAAACAGGGAATTGCTCCTGGTCGATTAACAGGAAGAGGCTTTGGAGATAAACAATTGATAAATGGATGTAATAAAGGAGTTCACTGTTCTGATCAAGAACATGAGTTAAACAGACGTAGTGAATTCATTATAAAAGAGCTTTAGTTACTTATTGTTCGCGTTTAAGTTGTTGCCTTGTAATTTGATTGTTTCGTAAATTACTTAAAAAAAGATTGATAGCTTAAACAAGTTGAGGGTGCCCTAAAAAGGCACCCTTTCTTTTTGTACAATTATTTTAAAAGACTCTAATTATATAGTTTCAAAACGTTTATTCGCTTATACTACAATATATTAAAGACAATCATCCAAATGTAAAAATGATGTTTTATTTCAAAACCAAGGTAGAGTATCACATATAAAGGTGAGCTTACAAGTGTTAAAACTACTTTATCTCATACAACTTACCTATAAAGGAATGGTAACTCTATCTGAGAAGACGATAAGATCAAGTTCGCTTTAGAAAT
>JASLGC010000351.1 GCA_030150335.1 Flavobacterium sp. | reverse complement strand
CTTTGCTCTATCGTCAAAACTCCCTGAACAACCAACCCAAAACAAAACTTCTGGTTGCTCGCCCTTTGCCATCATTTCAGCCATTGTAGGCACTACTAAATTTTCTGACATAATATTTGAATGTATTGTGATAATCTCCCGAAGGGATTATGATTGTTAGTTAATTAGTTTTCGTCTTTCCAGTTTAATCGATCCATTTGGTTATACTGCCAAGGTGCTCCATTGTTTTCAATATTTTGCATCATATTGTTTAGCTCTGTTGGCGCAGCACTTTGCTCCATTACCAAATAACGTCTCATATCCATGATAATAGACAACGGACTAATGTCAATCGGACATTCTTCCACACATGCATTACAAGTATTACAAGCCCAAAGCTCTTCTGCTGTAATATAATCGTTTAACAACGTTTTTCCGTCGTCTACAAACTGACCATTGTTAGCATCCATTATTTTACTAACGTCCTCTAAACGGTCACGTGTTGACATCATAATCTTACGTGGTGAAAGTTTCTTCCCTGTAAGGTTCTGCGGACATGAAGATGTACAACGTCCACACTCTGTACAAGAGTATGCGTTCATCAACTGAACCCAGTTTAAATCCATTACGTCTTGCGCACCAAATTTCTCTGGCTCACCTTCCGGTTCTGCAGGAGCTGCAAATGGGTCTGCATTAGGATCCATCATCAACTGCACTTCTTTAGTAACAGAAGCTAAGTTGTCAAATTCTCCTTGTGGCTCTAAGTTCGCATAATACGTGTTTGGGAATGCTAAGAAAATGTGTAGGTGTTTTGAATAATAAAGGTAGTTCATGAAGAACATCACCCCTATAATATGTGCCCACCAACAAAAACGCTCAATAAAAGCTACCGTAGATAAGCTCATTCCATCAAAAATAGGACTAATAAATCCTGAGATTGGGAATGCTCCTGCCTCGTTATAGTGTGTATATGCTTGCGTTTGTAAGAAGTAATCAGCTGCATTCATTACTAAAAAGAAACACATTAAGATTGTTTCGATGTAAATAATGTTGTTTGCATCACGCTTAGCCCACCCTTCCATTTCTGGTTGGTTAAAACGTCTAAGCTTGATTACGTTTCTTCTGATCCAAAATACTACAACTCCAAAAATTACAAGGAATGCAAGTATTTCAAAGAATCCTATCAAAAAGTTATATCCTGAACCTAAGAACGAAAACGCTCTGTGAGTACCGAATAGTCCATCTATCATGATTTCTAACATTTCAATGTTAATAATCACGAAACCTACATACACAAAAATGTGTAGAATGGCTGGGATAGGTCTTTTAACCATCTTAGATTGCCCTAAAGCAACGCGAATCATATTTTTCCAGCGTTCTTTTGGGTTATCAGAACGATCAATATCACGTCCTAATTTAATGTTGCGGATTAGCTTCTTTATATTCTTAATGAAAAAGCCAAAACCAACAACTAATAGAAGTAAAAAAAATACTTGGCCTAAATACTGCATAGTAGTAATAATTGTTTCAAAAAATTGTTAGTTGATCTTTGTTGGTTGGTTTAGTTATTCTCGGTATTCTCCTCCACTACAATTACAGTTTCTCCTTCTTTTGCTTGGTAAGGTGTCGCCTTTTTACCAAATAAAGAGAAATGAACGTAACGTTTTGGATTATTTTTCAAATCACCTAATAGTAATTCTAATTCTTTTGATGCACCTGTAAGGTTAGCGTATAGTTCTTCGTCTTTCAACAATTTACCTACAGAACCTTTACCATTTTGGATGTCAGCCATAATTTTATCCATGTTGGCAGTTGCATTGTCTAATTTAGTAAACGTTGATTGAATATCCAAAGATTTTAAATCTGTTGATAATGCAGCGAAGTTAGTACTCATTGTATTTAAGTTATTCAATGTACCGTCTAACTTAGGTCCAGAAGTAGCAATCATTTTGTTTGCTCCAGCTAAAGTACCGTTTAATTCGTGAACCGCTCCTTTTAAGTCTGCTTGCATTTTTTCGTCCATGATGCTGTTTAAAGCAAGGATCATTTCGTTAGCATTAGCTAATACTGCCTCTACTTTATCTTTTAGAGGTAATATTTCTTCTGATAACTTATCAGTCATATCTTTTTGAAGGTCTCCTTTAATGAAGTCTCCTGACTGAGCGTAGTCTGTGTTACCAAACTGAGGGTTAATCATTACTGCTTTACCACCAATTAATCCAGGAGAATAAATCGTAGCAACGCTGCTTTTAGCAATATCTACATTTTGAGTCATTAATAACTCTACATTTAGTTTACCAGACTTATTGTCTAAACTAATTTTAGAGACTTTACCAACTACTAACCCGTTGATTGTAACATTCGAAGAAGTTGTCAATCCTTCTACATTGTCATACTCCACATAGTATTTAGTACTGTTGTCAAAAACACTGGTTCCTTTCAAGAAAGAATATCCCCAAATGAATAGAGCTATTGCCCCTAATACTAAAATAGCTGTCTTAATTTCTTTTGATATTTTCAAAACTTATTCTTTTTAATACACGCAAAAATAAACTTTTATTTCTTACGCATTCGATATTATTTTAAAGCTTCTTCGACACTCACTGACTTTCCATTCTTGTAAGCTACGATAAATGCTGATTTATGTCCTTTAGATTTAGCTTCCTGCAACAACTTTTTAGCCGTAGCATAGTCACTTGTATTCCCGTAAAAATACTTGTTTAATTTGCCTGATTTCTGCATTGTTACCCCTTTAAGACCACCAAAATTCTGAGGTTTCAAAGCTAACACCTTTGCACTCGCTGCAATTTGCACTTTAAAATTGACATTCTTCGTGTTTTTAGTACTCGTTGTACTACTTTTAGAATTATTCTTAGTAGTAGTCGTAGTCGTTTTGTTTGTTGTAGCTGTTGACTTATTTGTTGTCACTGCAGATTTATCAGCCACAATTACACTACCACCTCCATAATATGCTGCTTTGTAACTAACGATACCTTTTGCAATAGACGCTGCTAATTCTTTTTGTCCTTTAGATGAAGTAAGGTAATTTCCCTCTGCTGTATTAGACACAAATCCTAACTCGATAAGTACACTTGGCATAAACGCTCCGTGTAATACCCAGAACGGTCCTTGCTTCACACCTCTATTTTTTCTTTTTAAGTCGTTTGTAAATCCATCTTGTACACGACCAGCCAAGTCAATACTTTGGTGAATATAGTCCTCTTGAATTAAAGTCAACCCAATAATAGACTCAGGAGATGATGGGTCAAAACCTGCGTATTTAGTTTTATAGTCATCCTCCATCATAATTACGGAGTTCTCCGTTTTTGCCACGTCAAGGTTAGATTTGTTTTTACTCAAACCCATTACGAATGTTTCCGTACCTGATGCTGCTTCTGAATTTACTCCATTACAGTGAATAGAGATAAACACATTACCATTGTTATTATTCGCTAATACTGACCTTTCTTTTACTGGAACGAACACATCTGTTTTACGTGTGTAAAACACCTCAATGTCCGATTGTTTTTCTAATATCTTCCCTACTTCAAGAGCTACAGCAAGAACGATGTCCTTCTCTATATTCTTCTTGTGATTAGTACCTGTATCTTTCCCCCCATGTCCCGGGTCTAAGACAACTTTGAATTTTTGATTTTTCTGTGCCGATACAGAAAAACATACCAATAAAATAGTTAGTAAAGCGAACAGTTTAGAACGACTGCAATTCATAAAAAAGATATTTATAATGTTTTATAATTTAAATAAAAATTACATTTTTCAGGAAAAATATATGTAAGTTTGACACGTTTAAAAAAACGAGCTTAGTTTTACAAAAATAGCATATATATAGGTTTGCGAACAAATATTTTTAATATCGTTTTTATTTTATTCATTTTTAGTGCCATTTTTTCTCAAAAAAGCACTGCTCAGGAATTTAATAAAAAATACGTACCGGTCAACTCCAATACTCCAAAAGATTCTATAGCAACGGTTAAGGACACTATAGCTCCTTCTTCTATGCCCAAAAATGGAGCAAAAAAAGATTCTATAAAAGACAATACAAAACAGGTCAAAAACGACTCGCTTACCCCTAAAGAGAAGCCTCTTTTAGAGGATATGGTGTATAGAAAAGCGAAGGACTATGAGAAAATAGACCTGAATAAAAAAGAAATCACCTTATATAACGAGGCAGAGGTAAAATACCAAGACTTTGAACTAACTGCGGGAAAGATTGTTTTTAACTACGAAACAAACGAAATCTCAGCTGGTGGTATTAAAGATAGTGTTGGTGCAATGTCTCAATTTCCTGTATTCAAACAAGGGGACCAAATCGTTGAACCTGACTCTATCCGTTTTAACTCTAAAACGAAAAAAGCATTAGTTTGGAAATCGAGAACTTCTCAAGGGGAATTTAGAATTAAATCTGAATTGACTAAGAAAGAGAATGACTCTGTGTACTTCATGAAGGACGTTATTTTTACAACTGCTAAAGACTTAGACGACCCTGAATATTACTTCAAAACGAGAAAGATTAAACTTGTACCTGGTAAAAAGGTTATTACAGGGGTAACGAATATGGTTATCGCTGATGTACCTACCCCTATTGGGCTGCCATTCGCATTTTTTCCAATGTCGGAAAAAGCTGAGTCTGGATTTATTATCCCAAGTTTCGGGGATACAAACCAACAAGGTTACTATATTCAAAACGGAGGATACTACTTTGCCATTAGCGATAAGGTAGATTTGAACGTTTTGGGAGATTACTACACAAATGGTAGCTGGGGACTGCGCTTAAACAGTTCGTATGCTCAACGCTATAAATATAACGGTCGTGTGTTATTGAGGTACGAAAACAATATCTTCAGTGAAAAAGGACTTCCTGATTATATGTCGAGTAAACTGTATAACATTCAGTGGAACCACAACCAAGACAGCAAAGCTAATCCGAGTTCGCGTTTCTCTGCATCGGTAAACTTAGGTAGTAGCCAGTACTTCAGACAATCGAACAACACATATAACGTTGGAGCGTCTATGAATAACACAATGAGTTCATCTATTAGTTACCAACGTACTTTTGAGGGTGTACCTCAAGTAAACATGTCGTTAACGGCTACACACTCTCAATCGACAAACACGAAGGAGATTAACATGACCTTGCCTACATTGCAAGTAAACGTAGACCGTGTGTTCCCATTTGCGCCTAAATTTGGAGCTAAGAAAGGGATTATTAAAAACTTAAACTTAACATACTCTGTTCGCGGAGAAAACCGAGTTAGAACACACGAAGATTATTTCTTTAAAAGAGAAATGTTTGATAGTTTAAATACAGGTTTCCAACATAGTATTCCAATTTCTACCAACTTTAAATTGTTCAAATACTTTTCTGTTACTGCAGGGGGTGCTTTCAACGAGGTTTGGTATTTTAACACGATTAAAAAGGAATATAATCCTGAGAAAAATGTAGTTGAAGATATTCGCGTTAACGGCTTTGACAGCTACAGAACGTATAACTTCAACGCAAGTATCGGAACTACGATTTACGGTACGTTCAACTTTGGCAAGGATGCGCGACTACAAGCTATTCGCCACGTAATGCGTCCAAGTGTTGGATATTCATACACGCCGAGTTTCGAAAAGTACTACGACACGTATGCCATTGACGCCACAGGCCAAACCATGCAAGATTATACACGCTTCCAAGGTGGTATATTTGGAGCCCCTGGTAAGATGATGTCAAACATGATGAACTTCAATTTGAGTAACACCTTTGAAGCGAAAGTTCGAGATGATGAAAACGAAAAAGGGGAAGCGAAGAAAGTTATGCTTTTAAACAGCTTAAACTTCTCCACAGGTTATAATATGTCTGCGGACTCATTAAAGTGGTCTCCTGTTCGTGTATCGGCTGGTACTTCTCTGTTCAAAGAGAAAATGCAGATTAACTTTGGAGCTACATTAGACCCTTATGCTCTTGACAACAATAACCGTCGTATTGATATATACAACATCAACAACGGTGGTAGTTTATTCAGATTAACAAGTGCGAATATGACTGTTAACTGGTCAATGTCAAGTAAAGATGCAATGTTCGGTGGAACAGCTAAAGACAACCAAAACTCAGTTGACAATGGTGGACGAGCAGATGATTTATTCGGTCGTTCAATGGAGTTAGGAGACAATAGAAAAAGTATGTTGGGAGATGAAAATGAAGAAAGGCCATTTGAAGGTTTCTTCAACGCTAAGCTTCCTTGGGACTTAACGTTCGCCTACTCTCTTACCTACAACAACTCATCAAGACAAAACGAAATCGTCAACAATTCAGTTATGATTTCAGGAAACTTAGAGTTGACTCCTAAATGGAGAGTTGGGGTATCAACAGGTTATGACTTTGTACAAAAAGGGGTAACATTTACTCAATTGAGATTTGAAAGAGACTTATTGAGCTGGCGTATGGATTTCTCTTGGGTTCCAATCGGACCATACCAAAGTTGGGGATTCTTCATCGGTATTCGTTCTTCAATGTTGAGCGATATCAAGTGGGAAAAGAGAAAAGCACCAGACAAGATTTATAGATAATTAAGTAAACAAGAAAAGATAAACGATATGAAAAAGATTATAAACTCAGACAAAGCTCCTGCTCCTATCGGACCTTATAACCATTCGGTAATGGTAGGTGATTTACTTTTTATCTCTGGTCAAATTCCTTTTAACCAAGCAACAGAAACGCTGGTAACAACAGGAATTGAAGATGAGGCAAAACAAGTAATGGCTAACTTAGGTGCTATTCTTGAAGCGGCTGGATTAACTTTTGAAAACGTTGTTAAGTCAACTATTTTCTTAACTGATATGAACGACTTCGCTAAGGTAAACGAGATTTACGGAAGCTTCTTCACTATCGAAACTGCTCCTGCAAGAGAGTGCATTCAAGTAGTAAAACTACCACGTAATGTAAACGTAGAGATTTCAATGATTGCAAGTAAATAAGCAATCTACTCATTATACAGAAAGCCCTTAAATTAAGTTTTAAGGGCTTTTCTTTTTTCTTATCACTAAGTATATCCTGTTGTGTTCAAAAATATAATGTAGCTAACCCCCTATTGTTAATTAGCTACATTTTCAATTTACTCTCCTTGCGCACTGTAAACTACGTTACTCTCCTGCTAAGATGCTCAGACAATAGTCCGAGTATGCTCTGACAATGCTTCGACTAAATGGTTCTCAGGCCAGTAAACTCGGAGAATAGTCAGATGATTGTCGAAGAATACACTCCTAAGCCTTATAAACACTGGTGTTGAGCATAAAGCGAATTATAGTGGTATTGCCACTAAAAATAATCCTATATGGTTAAAATTCAGTAAGTTACAATACAAAACACCCTTGTAAAAAACCTGAAAAAATCATCTCTTTTTAATGCTTTTTTGAAGTAAAATGGTCAAAAAAAGTGAAATATTCACTCGTTTTACAGTAAAATTGGATGTTTTACTCTAAAAATTGGATGAAAATTAGTGTGAATTAGGAAAGAAAAAAGGAGGGGAATTCAGAAATAGTAGTGTTGTAACTATAAAAAATAGATCGCAAAAAAAAACGCTATGAACAGCATTCACAGCGTTTGTATATAAAATAAAAATTACTCTATTTACTGATTGCATTTAGAAGTAACTGAGCCGAAGCTTCGTTAGTTGCCAAAGGCACATTGTGCACGTCACAAACACGTAACAACATATTAATATCTGGTTCGTGTGGGTGTTTCCCAAGTGGGTCTTTAAAGAAAAGAACCATACCTGTTTTACCCTCTGCTACACGTCCAGCAATTTGCGCATCTCCACCCATTGGACCAGAAAGCATACGTCTTACTTCAAAACCAGCATCTTGAGCCATACTACCAGTTGTACCTGTACCAATCAAAGAAATCTCTGCACCCGTTAGTATATCGCGATTCTTTTTGATAAACTCCAACATCTCTTTTTTCTTAGCATCGTGTGCTACAATTGCTATTTCCATAACCTTAGTTTTTTATTTGTGATACTCTATTAGCCCATCTAAAGGCTTTTGTATAATATTACCTACTTTAATCTTATTTTCGGTTAAAACAGCTCTAAATTCATCTTGTAAAAAATAAGCCACCGAACCTACAAAATGAACAGGAACCTCAACGTATTCTGGGTTATTTTTGATATAATTATTTACAAAAAACTCTACTTGTTCTCGTATCATTTTTTGAAAATACGGATGGTCCTTATACTCTATTAAAAACGGCAAAAAAGACGCCATATAAGCATTTGGATTTTCCTTTTTGTAGAAGTTATACTTTACTACATCTGCATCAATATCGTACTTTGCAGAAAAAGCAATTGCCAAATCTATCGGCAACATCTTTAAGAAATAGCTCTTTAAAAGCAAACGCCCAAACGAGCTACCACTGCAGTCATCCATTGCCATAAATCCAAGAGATTGCACTCTTTGATATACTTTATTTCCATCAAAATATGACACATTAGACCCTGTACCATTGATACAAACGATTCCTGTTTCACCACGATCTACAGTAGCATAAATAGCTGCATAAGTGTCTTCGTGTACGTGAATTGCAGAACAATTCGTAAAATATCCTTCAAAGAAGTTCTTAACTATACTATTTGTACGATCAGATCCACACCCTGCCCCATAAAAATAAAGTTCTTTAACCGCGTCTTTGTTCTTAGAAATATCTGGAACAGTATTTACACGGGTAAAGAACTCATCTAAAGAAATAACTTCGGGATTAAGCCCTAAGCTCGTCACCGAAGTTATTACATTACTATTTTGGTCAAAGAAGATCCAATCGGCTTTAGTAGAACCACTATCAACGATTATCTTCATTCAATCTATTTTATTACTTAACAGTATTCATTAAAACAGCCATTTCAACCATTTTAGCTGAGTATCCGTACTCATTGTCATACCAAGCGATGAATTTATAGAAAGTACTATTTAATGCAATACCCGCTTTAGAGTCAACGATACAAGTATGTGGATCAGATACGAAGTCTTGAGAAACAACATCATCTTCAACATAAGCCATGATACCTTTTAACTCATTCTCACTTGCTTTTTTCAATACAGCTAAGATCTCTTCGTAAGAAGTTTCTTTAGCTACTTTTACAGTTAAATCTACTGCAGATACGTCAGCTGTAGGAACACGCATAGACATACCAGTTAATTTTCCTTTTAATTCAGGAATAACTTTTCCAACCGCTTTAGCAGCACCTGTTGAAGCAGGAATCATGTTTACTAATGCAGAACGACCACCTCTAAAGTCTTTTTTAGAAGGTCCATCTACTGTGTACTGAGTTGCAGTTGCAGCGTGGATAGTAGTCATTAACCCTTCAACAATACCAAAATTATCATTGATAACTTTAGCAATTGGAGCTAAACAGTTAGTAGTACAAGAAGCGTTAGAAACAATAGTATCAGTTGCTTTTAATTCTTTGTGGTTAACTCCCATTACATACATAGGAGCATCTGGAGATGGAGCAGAGATTAAAACTTTCTTAGCACCTGCATCAATATGTTTTTGAGCACCAGCTAAGTCTTTAAAAATACCTGTACAATCAGCAACGATATCAACTTTTACTTCATCCCATTTTAATAATGATGGGTCTTTCTCAGCTGTAACACGGATTGTTTGTCCATTAACAACTAAATTTCCATCTTTTATATCAACAGTACCGTTAAAACGACCATGAACAGAGTCAAACTTAATTAAGTAAGCTAATTGTTCTACAGTCATTAAATCGTTTACCGCTACAATTTCTACATTATTATTTTTTACTGCTTCTCTTAACATTAAACGCCCAATACGTCCAAAACCGTTAATTCCAATTCTAGTTTTCATCTTCAAAAATTTTTTTAATTATTAAATACTAATTATATCAGATACCCTAAGTAATTCAGCATCTATCTGAGAGTGTCCTTTTACAGCTTGCTCTAATGGAGTTAAAGCAACTTGGTCATTTATAAGCCCTACCATAAAATTGCGTTTACCCTCTAATAAAGTTTCTACAGCCTTCACACTCAATCTACTTGCTAATACCCTGTCAAAACAAGATGGAGCTCCACCTCTTTGCATGTGACCTAACACAGAAACGCGTACGTCATACTCAGGTAAATTTTCTTCAACATAAGCACCAAGTTCGAATACACTCTTTCCAAGTTTCTCTCCTTCAGCTACCAATACGATACTTGATGATTTTCCTGTAAGTTTACTTTTTTGTAGCGACTCCAACAATCGTTCCAATCCCATATTTTCTTCAGGAATTATGATTTCTTCAGCTCCTGCTCCTATACCAGCATTAAGAGCAATATGCCCTGCATCACGCCCCATTACTTCAACGAAGAATAAACGTTTATGCGAACTTGCCGTATCTCTAATTTTATCAACTGCGTCAACTACTGTGTTCAACGCTGTATCAAAACCGATTGTATGGCTTGTTCCGTGAATATCATTATCTATTGTTCCTGGGATTCCCATCACAGGAATATCAAACTCTTTACTTAAAATCATTGCTCCAGTAAAACTTCCGTCTCCACCGATAACAATTAATGCGTCAAGTTGTGCATTCTTTATATTTTCATAAGCTGTTTTACGTCCTTCTTCCGTTTTGAAGGCACTGCAACGAGCTGTTTTTAAGATTGTTCCTCCCTTGTTAATGATATAGTTTACATCACGAGGTCCTAATACTTCGAAGTCTCCTTCTACAAGACCTTGAAAACCTCTAAAGATACCTACACACATAACATTGTGAAAAGAACAAGTACGTACAATTGCTCTAATAGCAGCGTTCATCCCAGGAGCGTCACCTCCTGAAGTTAAAACACCTATTTTTTTTATCACCTTACTCATATTTTATCGTTTTGAGTAAATTTAGGGAATAATCGCGATTTTAACAATTAAATTATATCTTAAAATTGCTACTATTTTGTTAAGGGATAAGTATTAGCTTGATTTGATGGAGACTTTCGTCGAGACTCGTAAAACTTAATAAAATCACGGTTAAAATCCGAATCAGGAAGTTCTTCCGAACGGCTATTTTCTTGCTTTTTATCGCTTTTCTTTTCACGAGCTTTTTTATCCGCTTTATTTAAGATTTTAGACAATAATTCTTTAAATGTATCAAAGTCTACTTCATAAGTAAGCCCTACACCTTGCGTATATCCAATTCCCTCTCCAATGTAGTTGATATCATTTTCTCTATTAAAGAAACGCGCACTTAGAGAACCTGCTTCATTTAATCGCAATAATACTTCGACATCCCCTACAATCACTGATTGCTCTACACCACCAACAGGTACACCTAATTTACCATTTACAGAAATTCGGTCATTTACTTTAGTTGAAAACGTTACACCAACACGACCTTCTGTTGTTGTATATGGATTACGCTCACC
>JASLGC010000322.1 GCA_030150335.1 Flavobacterium sp. | reverse complement strand
AAGTGCAACAATTTTATTATGACAACAAAATTGTAAAGAAATTTCTTTACGCTTCGATATTTTTTGGAGCAGTAGGGATGCTAGTAGGGTTACTGTTAGCAGTGATGTTTATATTTCCTAACTTAACCGATGGAATATCGTGGTTAAGTTTCGGGAGATTACGTCCTCTACACACAAATGCGGTAATTTTCGCATTCGTTGGTAACGCTATTTTTGGCGGTATTTATTACTCTTTACAAAGGTTATGTAAAGCCAGAATGTACAGTGACTTTTTAAGTAAACTTCACTTTTACGGATGGCAATTAATCTTAATCGGTGCAGTAATTACTTTGCCTTTAGGGTTCACAACATCTAAAGAGTATGCCGAGTTAGAATGGCCAATCGATATTGCAATTGCAATTATCTGGGTAACATTTGGTATTAACATGATTATGACTATCATCAAAAGAAGAGAGCGTCATATCTATGTTGCTATTTGGTTCTACTTAGCTACTTTCGTTACTGTGGCAGTACTTCACATCTTCAACTCATTAGAGTTGCCAGTGAGTGCTTTCAAATCTTATTCAGTTTACGCAGGTGTTCAAGATGCATTAGTTCAATGGTGGTATGGGCATAACGCGGTAGCGTTCTTCTTAACTACTCCATTCTTAGGGTTAATGTACTATTACTTACCAAAAGCTGCTAATAGACCAGTTTATTCATATAGACTTTCTATTATTCACTTCTGGTCGTTAATTTTCTTATACATCTGGGCGGGACCTCACCACTTGTTATATTCAGCTTTACCTGAATGGGCACAAAACTTAGGAGTAGTATTCTCTGTTATGTTGATTGCACCGTCTTGGGGAGGTATGATTAACGGTTTGTTAACGCTTCGTGGAGTTTGGGATAAAGTAAGAGTAGATCCTGTATTAAAATTCTTCGTTGTAGGTATTACAGGATACGGTATGGCTACTTTTGAAGGACCAATGTTATCATTGAAAAACGTGAACGCTATTGCTCACTTTACTGACTGGATCGTAGCTCACGTACACGTTGGTGCATTAGCATGGAACGGATTCATGACATTTGGTATGGTGTATTGGTTAATTCCAAGAATGGTTAAAACAGAATTATATTCTAAAACACTTGCTAACTTCCACTTCTGGATTGGTACTTTAGGTATTATTCTTTATGTTATTCCATTATATGTTGCAGGTTTCTCTCAACACTTAATGTGGAAAGACTTTAACCCTGATGGAACATTAAAATATGGTAACTTCTTAGAAACTGTTACTGCTATTTTACCGATGTATGCAATGCGTGCAATTGGAGGTACATTATACTTAGCTGGGGTACTTGTATTAATTTACAATATCTACAAAACAGTTAAAGCTGGTCAACCAGTAGAAGATGAATTAGCTGAAGCTCCTGCATTAACAAGAATTTCTGCTGGAAGATTAAGAGGAGAAGGATGGCACGTATGGTTAGAAAGAAGACCAATTCAGTTTACTATCTTAACTACTATTGCTATTTTAATTGGAGGTATGGTTCAAATTATACCAACAATATTTGTGAAATCTAATATTCCTACTATTACAAGTGTGAAACCATATTCACCATTAGAATTAGAAGGACGTGATTTATATATTAGAGAAGGTTGTGTGGGATGTCACTCTCAACAGATTCGTCCATTCCGTTCTGAAGTAGAAAGATATGGAGAGTACTCAAAATCTGGAGAATATGTTTATGATCACCCATTCTTATGGGGTTCTAAGAGAACAGGTCCTGATTTAATGCGTGTAGGAGGTAAATATTCTGATAGCTGGCATTATAATCACATGTATGATCCACAGTCAACATCTCCAAACTCAATTATGCCAGGTTATAAATGGTTATTCGCTAATAAAGCAAAAGACTATTCTGACATTGAGAAGAAAATGAGCGTAATGAGAACATTAGGTGTTCCATATACTGATGAAGATATTGCTAATGCAAGAACTTCTATTAAAGAGCAAGCTGAAAGTATTGCACTTAACTTAGAAGGAGATCCAGATTATGTTAAATCATATGAGGAAAGTGAAAAACGTGCTAAAGCAAAAGGGGAAGAGTTTGTTCCAATGAGCGAGCGTGAGATTGTAGCAGTAATTGCTTACTTACAACGTTTAGGTACAGATATTAAAGAGAGAGTAGAAGAATAATATTAAAAAAGTGAATCAATATGCTAAAGTTCATTAAACATAATATGGAAACAATTGGAGGGATCGAGATCTTTCCAATTATTTCGCTACTCATTTTCTTTACTTTCTTTGTTGGTCTTTTTATTTGGGTAGCTACCTATAAGAAAGATACCATTGAAGAATTAAGCAATATGCCATTCATGGATGATGAAGAGCAAAATGTTGATCCTAATTCAAATAAATTATGAAGAAGTTTTTTCCAGTATATGTAAGAGTACCTCTTTTATTCGCGATTTTCTTTTTCGCAATAGAATGGATAATAGGGGGAGATAGCGATAAGCCTGCTTTTATAGAGCATCCAGTTGTTCTTATTTTATTAGGTTTATTCTTGTTCGCTTTGATAGCTGTAGAAATTGTAGCATCAGCAACGAACAAAATTTTAGATCGTTTAATGACTCCAGAAGAGAAAGCTGCGAAAGCGAAAGAGGAAAGTCGTCCTTTTGCCGAATCTCCTTGGGTTAAGAAAATGATGAAGAAATTAACTAACACGAAAGAGATTCATGAAGAAGGAGAAATCATGTTGGACCATGATTATGATGGAATTAAAGAGTTAGATAATGATTTACCACCTTGGTGGGTTGGATTATTCTATGTGACGTTCATCTTTGCTGTAATCTATTTATTGAGATTCCACGTATTTGATGGAGATAGTCAAGTAGCAGAATATGAAAAAGAAATGATTGCTGCTAAAGAACAAGTTGATGAGTATAAGAAAACTGCTCCTGATATGCTTACTGCAGATCAAGCTGTATTTTCTGATGACGCTGCGGTATTAGCTGCAGGAAAGCAACTTTTCGATACAAACTGTGCAGTATGTCACAAAGTTGATGGTGGAGGGGCAATCGGACCTAACTTAACTGATGATCATTGGATTTTAGGTGGAGGTATGAAAAATGTCTTCAATACTATTTCAGAAGGTGGTCGTCCTGGTAAAGGAATGGTGCCTTGGAAAGGTAACTTCAAACCATCAGAAATTGAAAAAATAGCATCTTATGTTATTTCTTTAAATGGTACTACACCAGCAGAGGCTAAAGCTCCAGAAGGAGATATTATTTGGTCAAAAGCTGAGTTAGTATCTGAAGGTGAAGAATCAGCTACTACTGAAGAAAATGCAGAAGCTTCTAGCGACAATACAGAAGTTTCAGCTGAATAAATTTAGTAGTGTAATGTTCAGTTGAACAGATTTAAACTACAATAAAACATAAAGGGCTGAGTAGGGGAAACTCGCTCAGCCTTTTTTTAAAACACAATACTATGGCTACACAAAAAGATGAGAGTTTTCGTGACTCCATTGGAACTATTGGGAAAGATGGTAAAAGGGTTTTTATGCATCCAAAAAAACCGTCAGGCCCATTTTATAACAAACGTAAAATCGTTAGTTATTTATTAATTGCTTTTCTTTTTGCAGCTCCATTCATTAAATTAAATGGTAATCAATTTCTATTATTTAATGTAATAGATAGAAAGTTCAACATTTTTGGATTTCCTTTTTGGCCACAAGATTTTTATTTAGTGGTTATCTCAATCATCATAGGTGTTGTTTTTGTTACTTTATTTACGGTTTCTTTCGGTCGTATTTTCTGCGGTTGGATATGCCCACAGACTATTTTCATGGAGATGGTTTTTAGACGTATCGAATATTGGATTGACGGAGATAGAGGGGCGCAAATGAGGTTAGATAAACAACCTTGGAATAGTGAGAAAATCAGGAAACGTGCTTTGAAATGGTTTGTTTTCTTCCTTATTTCATTTGTTATTGCTAATGTCTTTTTAGCTTATATAATAGGAGGTGATGTTGTTATTCAGATGATGCAAGATGGACCAGCTGATCACTTAGGTAGATTTGTTGGGTTGTTAATTTTTACAACTGTTTTCTATTTCGTATTTACATGGTTTAGAGAACAAGTGTGTGTGATTGCTTGTCCTTATGGACGTTTACAAGGAGTATTACTTGATAATAAGTCAATTATTGTTGCTTATGATCACGTTAGAGGAGAAGGAGAAAATGGTCGTGCTAAGTTTAAAAAAGGCGTAGATCGTCAAGCTGCTGGAATCGGTGATTGTATTGATTGTAAACAATGTGTGAATGTTTGTCCAACAGGTATAGATATTCGTAACGGTACTCAATTAGAATGTGTAAACTGTACAGCATGTATTGATGAGTGTGATCACATGATGGAGAGCGTAGGATTGCCAAAAGGATTAATCCGCTATGCTTCTGAAGAAGAAATTACGGAAAACAAGAAATTTGAATTTACTCCGAGACAAAAAGGATATACTGCGGTATTAGGTATTTTATCTTTCATACTTGTAGGGTTGTTATTCTTGAGAACAGATGTTGAAGCTACTGTATTACGTGTAGCAGGTCAAACATATGAACACAAAGGAGAGAATTTAAGTAACGTGTATACTTTTAAGGTTGTTAATAAAACGATGAAAGATTTCGATAACATTCGTTTTGAATTGAAAGAACCTGAAAAAGGAGAGATTATTTTAGTAGGGAAACCTATTATTAAAGTAGAAAAAGAAGGTTATGCTGAAGGAACTATGTTTATTGAAGTACCTCAATATTTATTAGAAAGTCATCGTACAAAAGTTAAGATAGAAGTATATGATGGAGATAAATTGATTCAAACAACTTCGACAAACTTCCTTGGGCCAAGAACATTAGATTAATTTTAAAATTTGTTAGGTATGAAATTTAATTTTGGAACAGGAATCGTTATTGCAATGGGATTATTTATGATCTTTATTTTGCAATATGTGATTAGAGTGCAGGTAGATAGTAAATTTGATAATGAGTTAGTTACTGAAAATTACTATCAACAAGAAATAGAAGTGGATGGTAAGCACGATAGAGAAGTAGCTGCTTTAAAACTTAATGAAAAGTTATCTATTGAAAGTAATAGAAATGGTGATATTACTATCGCTTTTCCTACTAATTTTGATGTAAAAAATATTACAGGTAAAATATTCCTATATAGACCGTCTAACCAGAAATTAGACTTTGATATGCCTATATCACTGTCTTCTTCCAATTTGCTCATACCTAACAATACGCTGGTAGACGGTCGTTGGGATATTGCTGTGGAATGGTCTTATGAAGGGACTGATTACAGAAACAAACAAAGTTTAACTGTAAAAAAAGATTAAACAGTGATCACGGCTCTTATTTTTGGACTGATTAGTAGTCTTCACTGCATCGGTATGTGTGGACCTATAGCTATGATGTTGCCAGTTTCTAAGAGTAATGGAGCTAAGAAAGTTGTGCAGATATTCACCTATCACTTAGGTAGGATATCTGCATATTCTATTTTAGGGCTTGTCTTTGGTATGTTTGGTAAGGGCTTAT
>JASLGC010000302.1 GCA_030150335.1 Flavobacterium sp. | reverse complement strand
CCAAGGGCTGTTAGGCTAACTAATGTGAATATCAGAATCCATTCTTGTATTGATAGTTTTTGCAAAGTAAAAGGGGAGGTTAAATAAAAAATCCCTGGTGTGTTTCAGCCAAGGATTTTAAGTTATTATAAATGTATTGATATTGTCAAGACAAATTATGCAGAATGAGTTTCTGCTTCTTTGTTGATTTTTTTAATTAAACCAACTAATACTTTTCCTGGTCCAACTTCTGTAAATAAAGTAGCTCCGTCAGCAATCATTTGTTGGACTGATTGAGTCCATTTTACTGGTGCAGTTAATTGAAGAATTAAGTTCTTTTTAATTTCTTCTGGGTCATTAACAGCACTTGCAGTTACGTTTTGGTAAACTGGGCAAGTAGGAGTGTGGAAAGTAGTTGCTTCAATTGCAGCAGCTAATTCTTCTCTTGCTGGTTCCATCATTGGAGAGTGGAATGCACCACCTACAGGAAGTAATAATGCTCTTTTAGCACCAGCTTCTTTTAATAGTTCACATGCTTTTTCAACAGCAGTAAATTCACCTGATATAACTAATTGACCTGGGCAGTTGTAATTAGCAGCAACTACAACACCGTCTACTTCAGCACAAACTTTTTCTACGATTGAATCTTCTAATCCTAATACAGCAGCCATTGTTGAAGGTTTGATTTCACAAGCTTTTTGCATTGCCATAGCTCTTTGAGAAACTAATCTTAAAGCGTCTTCAAATGCTAATGTACCGTTTGCAACTAAAGCAGAGAATTCTCCTAATGAGTGACCTGCTACCATTTCTGGTTTGAAATCTGCTAATGTTTTAGCTAATACAACTGAATGTAAGAATACAGCAGGTTGAGTAACTTTTGTTTCTTTTAATTGCTCAGCTGTTCCTTCAAACATAATATCTGTGATTCTAAAACCAAGGATGTCGTTTGCTTTTTCAAACATTTCTTTAGCTATTTCAGAACTATCGTATAATTCTTTTCCCATTCCTGTGAATTGAGCTCCTTGACCTGGAAAAACATATGCTTTCATAAGTATAATTTTAAATTTCGAATAGACAAAAATAAGGTATTTTTATTAGTAAAACGAATAGGCATAAAAAAAGCCATCTGGAATGCAGATGGCTTTTTTTGTAAGTTTTATAGTTTATTGAACAACACCGATACGGTTGTCTTTTATTTTAGCATTGTCTTTTAATGCTTTCATAACTCTCATTTGAGCCATGTTGCGAACACCATTTTCTACTTTTGCTTTGTAGCTGTTGTAGTTTGGTAATTCAGGAGCATTAGCGATGTTTTTAGTTTTTACCATGTAAACTCCTTTTGCACCATCAATAAGGTTAGAGTTTTGGTTAAGTTCTGTTGCGAAAGCAGCACCTACAACTAATGGCTCGTTTCCGATATTAGTGATAAGCGGAGCGCTTAAGCTTACGTCTGTTGCAGAAGCAATAGATGCTTTAGAACTTGTAGAAACTTCTTCGATTGTTTTACCAGTCATTTTTTGTTTAATGATTTGAGCTTTTTTCTCATTCATTAAGATTGGTTCGATGAAAGTTCTTACTTCTTCAATCGGCATTAAGCCTGTATCGTTTTTAGATTTTAACTTAACGATGATGTGTCCGTCAGCATTGTCAAATCTTTTGATGTTTCCGTCTTTAGTATCTTTATTGAAAGCCCAAGTAATAATACTTCTTTGGTTTCCTATTCCAGGTAAGAATTCTTCGAAAGGACGTACAGTTACATCATTTTGAGTATCGAATCCTAAACCTTTAGCAGCAATCATAAAGTCATCAGCAGTAGCAGCATCTTGTTCTAATGTTGTAGCTTTAGTGAATAACTCATCAGCAGTAGCGTCAGAAACTTCAATTTTTAAAGCAACAGTAGCCAATTTAGCTCCTTCTTTTTTATTGATAACTTGGATTACGTGGTAACCGAAGTCAGTTTCAACTAAACCAATTTTTCCAACAGCGTTATTAAAGATGAAATCGTTAAATGGTTTAACCATTTGTCCGTTTGCGATATCTTCATATTTACCTCCATTGTTTTTAGAACCTGGATCTTCTGTTTCAACAGTTGCAATAGCTGCAAATGAAGAAGGAGTTTCCTGAACTTTTTTCAAGATTTCTTCAGCTTTAGCTTTAGCTTCTTCTTTAGATCTTGTAGAACCAGGAGCTGCAGATCCTGCGTAAGTGATAAGGATGTGAGCAGCATCAACTCTTTGTCCTGCTTTTTTGTCTAATAATCTTGAGATACAGTAGTAGTCTCCCATGATGTATGGACCAAAAACTTGACCAGGTTGTAAGTTGAATAATTCTTCTTGGTATTCTAATGGTAAGTCTTTTTTAGCGTAGTATAAGCTATCAAATTTAATATCTGAGTTAGCGTTTACAAATGATTCTACATCCTTGATTGTTTTGAAACCAGGGATAGTGTCGTTTTTCTTAGCCTCAGCATTGTATTGAACTCTTGGTTGTAATAGAGATTCAATAGTTTCTTTTACTGCTTCTTTATCAGAATCAGAAGGTTTGCTTGGTAAGAAAGCATATTGTAATTCACGAGTAGTTTCAGATTTGAATCTGTTCTCGTGTTTTTTCATATAGTCTAAAATAGCAGCGTCGTTTACAGCAGCTTCTTCGTTGTTTACTGTAGAGTAAGGTACAGTAACATAGTCAAAAGAAACTTTGTTGTTGTCAGCTAAGTAACTTGCTTTAGCTTCAGTTTGAGTTGTGTAGATACCTCCTTGGATTAAAGAGAAGTACATTTGCTCAAGACCTACTTTTTCAAGTTCTTGTTCGTAAGCTAACCATGCATTCCATTGCTCTTGACCAGCTTGTTTCATCATCAAAACAAATTGGTTGAATTTGTTAACGTCAAATTGACCTAATTGATTTAGGAATTCTGGGTTATTAGCAAAGTTAGGGTTGTTCTTCACAACGTTTACTAATTGGTCTTTACCAATTCGCAATCCTAATTTTTCAAACTCGCTTGAAAGTAAAACGTTGTTTACTTCACTGTTCCATACAGCTACGCTTGCTTGAGTGTTACTCATTTGTCCGTTTTTCTCAGCTTGAGCTACTTTGTGTAAGAATTCTTGAGTGTTAATTTCTTCTCCGTTGATACTACCAACATTTCTTGATAGTCCACCTCCCGTGCTTCTTACTACGTCGCCAATAACGAATGCTAATAAAGCAATACCTATTACTGCAATTAACAGAGCGGATTTTTGTCTAATTTTTGATAAA
>JASLGC010000298.1 GCA_030150335.1 Flavobacterium sp. | reverse complement strand
CCCAATAAACTCCAAGGATAGTCGGATGATTCTCTCACTAAGTCGGAGAATACCCTTATTCAAATATGACCGCTTTTAGAGTGAATTTTACACAATTTTACTTGATAATCTCTTTTACAAAGCACAACAATCCCTTTAAATATAAGGCTTGACGAGATATTGTCTTTTTTACAACGCCATTTTTCAGCAAAAAACAGACGCTTAAAAAAAACTCTAAAAACGACCTTTAAATGGTGTAAATAGACTGAAAAAGGTAATTTAAAAGTACGTTTTAAACAAAAATCAACTTTAAAATCAGCATAAATGACCTTTTTTGAGCAAAAAACAAGAAATTAACAGATGGTACTTTTTAGCTATACTTCTATCGTTAAAGGGAAAAAGAAAGGTAGTTTCGCATCTTAAAAAAGGGGATGATAATAGAAATATTACTCCTCAAAAAGAACAGGAGGAGTCCACAATAGTTCTTGAAAGTTTTGAACTTTATTGTCTTTTACCTCAATGCCTTCGCTCTCTAAAAGCTGTTGCATAAGGTTTGTGCCATCAAAATGATGCTTGCCACTCAATAGTCCTACGCGATTAACAACGCGATGTGCAGGCACGGTATCGTCAAAATGAGAGGCGTTCATTGCATAGCCAACCATGCGTGCTGACCTTGCTGCACCAATTGCTTTGGCAATAGCACCATAAGTAGTAACTCTTCCTTCTGGAATTTGCCTTGCAACGGCATAAACACGTTCAAAGAAATTGTCTTTGTCCGCCATTACGACAATAGTTTGTAAATGGTAATCAAACAGATTATTCCTGTGATTGACCCAATTACATAGTTGATATTTCTAAGGATAAAAGCGTCTTCACGAGAAGGCTTTTTAAAAAATGAAATGTAAATATAAAACATTAACCCAGAGCCTAAAACAACACCTAATGAAAAGATACTGGTGTAAATTTTCTCAAAAATAGGATAGTTATAAGTTGCTATGGTAACGCTTAAAAATACGTAATAAGGAATTGGAAATACATTAACTGACGCTAATAAACCTCCGTATAAGAATGGAGATTTAAGCTTAGAAGGACTTTGTTTTTTCTTCTTTTCTTTTTTCTTAGCAAAGAATAAAAAGTAGATGGTTAGCAGCCCAAAAATAACAAGCCCTATTTCATGCAAAGCCTCTGTAATAGCTGGGCTTGCATCAATTAGTTTTGCAAAAAAAATAGCTACATACGTTTGAATAAAGATAACGACTAAAGCACCGCCTACGTATAGAAATGCCTGTTTTCCGCCTTCTTCTTTCGCTATTTTTACAGCTGTCATATTAAGCAACCCGGGAAGGGAAACTCCCAGAGTTGCTGCTAAAAATCCTAATATTAGTAATGTAAATATCTCAAAATCCATTTTACTTAATTCTGAATTGAATGTAAGTAATCGCTTTGTTCTGTTCTAAGTATTGAGATTCATAGAACGTTTGAATTTCAGTTACTACTGCTGGAGCACCTTCATTTTTGTAAACATGGTGGTTAGCATAAAGTACTTCATGTCCTTCTCCGTGTAATAAACCTAAAGTATAACCGTGCATAAATTCACTGTCAGTTTTTAAGTTCATTATACCGTCTTCTTTCAAGATTCTTTTATAACGTTGTAAAAATTCACTATTTGTCAAACGGTGTTTCGTACGTTTATATTTGATTTGAGGGTCTGGGAAAGTAATCCATATCTCACTAACTTCTCCTTGTGCAAAAGCGTATTCAATTAATTCAATTTGCGTACGTAGAAAAGCTACATTATTCATTCCAGAATCAACAGCAGTTTTTGCACCACGCCAAAAACGAGCACCTTTGATGTCTATTCCTATAAAGTTCTTCTCAGGGAAACGCTTTGCTAACTCTACTGTGTATTCTCCCTTTCCACATCCTAATTCAAGGATAATTGGATTGTCATTTTTAAATACTTCTATACACCAGTTACCTGTCTGTGGTAAATTTTCAAGCATTTCTTCTCTTGTAGGTTGAAATACGTTATCAAAAGTTTCGTTCTCTCTGAATCGCTTTAATTTATTTTTACTTCCCACGTTTTATTTGATTAAAAATTTGCGCAAAATTAAGTAATTATACCGAAAGTAAAATTTTTTATTTTTTTCTTTAACGCTAAATGTCAATTAGATACATATTTTAATTTTCAAGCTTGTCTGTCAAAGCCTTTTCTAAGGTGAATGAAAATTCAGAACCGTAGCCGTAACTGCTTTCTACATAGATATGTTCGTCATGTGCTTCAACGATATGTTTGACAATTGAAAGCCCCAATCCTGAGCCACCCACTGTACGAGCACCACTTTTATCTACGCGATAAAAACGCTCAAATAATCGGGGGATATTTTCTTTTTTAATCCCTGTTCCGTTATCAGTAATTCGAACAATCAGCTTGTTCTTCACAAGGTCTTCTATACTTACTTCAGTGGTTCCCTTCTCTCTTCCGTACTTAATTGAATTATCTACCAAATTTGTTACTACTTGTCCAATGCGCTCTTTATCTCCTAAAACATAAATTGGCTTGTCGTAATTCATATCAAAAATTAAAGAGATATTTCTTTTAGTCGCTTTGTAATTCAAGGTATCAAAAGCGTGTTTGATTGTCTCAACGATGTCAAAAGTAGTCTGATTTAAATGGAGATTCCCTGATTCTAATTTGGTAATCATGTCCAAATCTTGAACGATGTAAATTAAACGTTCAACACTTTGATTTGTGCGTTCTAAATAATTATCGCGTACCTCCAAATCATCAACAGCACCGTCAATTAGTGTGTCCACAAAACTTTGAATGGTAAATAATGGGGTTTTTAATTCATGGGAGATATTACCTAAGAACTCACGTCTGTACTCCTCGCGAACTTCTAAAGATTCTACTTCTATTTTCTTGTTTAAAGCAAACTTCTCAATCTCTTCAGTCAACGTTTTAATATCTGTTGTAACTGCTCTTGAACGCAATTCACTATTTTCTAAAAGAGATACGTTGTCGTAAATTTTTTTGATTCTTCGGTAAATGAAGTGTTCTACTCTATACTGTAAAATAAAAAAAGAGGTAATGTATAGAAAGGCACTATACACCAAAAGGTACCAAAAAGGCACCTCCAACAAGAAATAAAAAAATGGAAATAATACAATAAAGCTAATTAGCGTAATGGTAGATGATGACTTTATTGCGAACTTATAAGAATTCTTAAACTTTACAGCCATCGCTTAGTCGTCTATCATGTCAAATTTATATCCTACACCTTTTATGGTTCTAATTATCTTCTCTCCTAATTTATCGCGAAGTTTACGAATGTGAACGTCTATTGTTCGTCCACTGACAACTACATCAACTCCCCATACTAAATCGAGTATTTCATCTCTATCAAACACCTTTCCAGGACTTGAAACTAATAATGAAAGCAACTCAAATTCTTTACGTGGTAAAACAATTTCTTCGTCTTGCAAAGACACTGTATATAAAGTTCTATTGATTACTAAGTCACCGTAAACAGTAACGTTGCCATCATATTCTTCTTTTTTCGTAAATCTTCTTAGCAATCCTTTTACTTTGCTAATCAATATTTTTTGTTTGATTGGTTTCACGATATAATCGTCTGCCCCAGCATCAAAACCAGCTACCTGAGAATAGTCTTCTCCTCTGGCTGTTAAAAAAGCAATTACAGTATCTGATAGTCCTTTTAATTTTCTTAATGCTTCACATGTTTCGATTCCATCCATGTTTGGCATCATTACATCAAGTAAAATTAACTGAGGTTTTTGCTTTTTTGCAATTTCCAAAGCATCCTTACCATTACTTGCGGTATAAACTTTATAACCTTCTTTTTTCAAATTATAACTAATGATGTCAATTATATCACGCTCATCATCTACTAAAAGAACCTTAATCTTCGGAGTTTTCATAAATACAATAGTGTTTTACCTCCCAAATATAGAATATAAAACAGTAGTAAACACTTACTTTACAATAATTTAATCTGTTAACAATTAATTAATATTAGAACACGTAAACATAATCATAGGTTAACATCTCTCTGTAAAATTCGAAGGTTATTTGTATTCATAAACACAACTTATACTTTTTTATGAAAAATTACTTATTAATTGTTTTTTTATTGGCAACTGCCTTATCCTTTGGACAGAAGGGAGAGCTTAAAGGAAAAATGACAGACAAAACTACCCAAGAGGCTTTACCTTATGCGACAATTAGCGTAAAAAATACATCTACTGGTGTTAATACGGATATGGATGGAAATTATTCATTGTCATTAGAGCCAGGTAATCACACAATTATATTTGAATACATTGGCTATATGCCACAAGAACAAAAGATATCAATTAGCGCTAATGAGAAAAAAACATTAAACGTAGCACTTGCTGATGAACATGTGGAATTAGAAGGAGTGGTTGTTACTGCTACGCGTTCTAAGGCAAGAGAATCGGCTTTGCTTATCGAGCAACAACGTTCTGCCGAGATAAAACAACACATTGGTTCGCAAGAGCTTTCTCGTAAAGGAATTAGCGATGTGGCTACTGCTGTTACAAAAACAACTGGGGTATCGAAACAAGAAGGTTCAGGAACTATTTTCGTTAGAGGTTTAGGAGACCGTTATAACAGTACTTCTTTTAATGGATTGCCTCTTTCTTCTAATGACCCTGAAAAGAAAAACATTAGCTTAAATATCTTCAGTACGGATATCGTTGAATATTTATCTATTGACAAAACATATAGCACGCGTAACTACGGAGATTTTGCTGGGGGTAACATTGATATTATTTCTAAAAAACACAGCGGGGAGGGGTTTGTTCAGATTGGAATTGGCTCAAACATCAACACAAAAGCATTTGACCAGAATAGTTTTAGAACAACAGGAAACAGGAACTATATTGGTTTTTCTAAAAAAGACATTCCTAACAACCCGCTATCTGCTTATACATTTACGAATACAACTCAAACAAATGAGAGAACGCCTTATGGTTTGGGGTTAAGCTTAAATGGTGGTAAATCTTTCTACTTCGGTGCTGAATCATCGTTGAATTTATTTGCTACGTTGTCTTTTGGCAACAACTTTAAGTATAAAAATGGTATTTCTCGCACAGCGCAAGCGCAAAATGACTTTACTAAAAACTTAGAAATGGAGTCGTTTGAATACAACACTAATACCACTGCAATGTTTAATGCTGATTATAGCATTAACTCGAAAAACAACATTAAATACAATGCGTTATTCATCAACGATTCGCAAGAGAAAAATGACGAATACCGTGGTTTTATAAGAGATATTACACTTGACAACTCAGAATATACGTTCTTGAATAGACAAAATTACAAACAGGATATGCTATTCGTTAATCAATTGTTAGGTACTCACAATTTGACAGAACAATTCGACTTAAACTGGGGTGTTACCTACAATCACGTGTCTGCACAAACACCAGATAGACAACAATATACTCTTAACAAGTTGAAAAATAGTGATGCGTATAGATTCTCTATCAATTCAAGGTCTGACAACAACCGTTATTTTGAAGATTTGACTGAAAATGAGATTGCTGCTAATTTAGCATTGGATTACAAATTCGGAAAAAATGACGAGAACTTGTACAATGGTAAACTTACTGTTGGTTACAACATGAGAAGTAAAGAAAGAAAATTTGAGGCAACTCAGTTTGTTTTCCAAATTAACAATGACTACAATAATAATATTAACCCGTATGCTTTAGACCAGTTCTTTAACCAAACAAACTTTGCTAATGGGTATTTCAGAACTTATACTTTTAGAGGTGGGGTTAATACACCAAATGCTCTTAAACCACAGACTTATAATGGAGATTTGTTGATTAATGCTGGTTTTGCTAATGTGGAGTATAAATTAACAGACAAACTTTCTGGGGTTTTAGGAATGCGTTTCGAAAAAATCACTCAAGATGTAGATTGGCAAACGCAATTAGATACGGAAAAAACAGAGAATAAATTCTCTAAAAATGCTTTCTTACCAAGTCTGTCATTGAAATATGAATTAAATGATAGAAACAATTTGAGATTTGCTTTCTCTAAAACATATACGCTTCCTCAGTTTAAAGAAAGAGCGCGTTTTATCTATGAAGATGTAACAGAAATTAAAGTGGGTAACCCTGATTTATATGCTTCTGACGATTATAACTTTGACTTAAAATGGGAGTTTTTCCCAACGAATGACGAGGTGTTTTCTGTAACTGGTTTTGGTAAGTATATTGAAAATCCAATTAATGAGATTGTTTCTTCTTCTTCATCAAATGATATTACTTATGCAAATACGGGAGATTATGGTTATGCAATGGGAGTAGAAATTGAGGTTAGAAAGAACTTAATCAGCTTTGATGATGTTAATACTAACAAAATTACAGGGGGTGTGAATGCTTCTTTGATGAAAACATATCAAAAATTAGACAACGAAAAAGTAAATAGAGAAAACAAATACTTGAGTACTTCATTTACACATGAAGACGCAAGTTTTACGGGAGCTTCTGATTTCTTATTGAATGCTGATATTTCTTATATCAAAGAATGGGGAGATAAGAATTTAATGGCAACTATTTCTTATGCTCATTTTTCTGACAAATTATATTCTTTGGGAACTGAGCAAAGTGGAAACTTAGTGGATAAATCTTTTGGAATGTTAGACTTTACATACAAAATGAACTTCTCTAAAAAATTCGGAATGAGTTTTACTGCCAAAAACTTATTGGACCCGAAAATTGAGAGGAAACAAGAAAACTTAACACAAGATATTCTAATTCAGTCTTACAAATTGGGTTCAAATTTGAGCTTAGGTTTTAATTATACGTTTTAAGTTTGTGTTTAAATAGGTAACTATTTTGGGAAGTAAGCCGGTTGGATTTAATTCAATCGGCTTTTTCTTTATCGCTTACTGAGGTTATATTCCCTGCCTTATTCTGGTTCTTAAAGGTCAAAACACTTTGCTTACTTTACAAAAAATCTCTTAACATTAAAGACACATAACCTATTAATTATTAATGATTTAATTACATTTAGTTAACTTCTTGATAATATACAAACAGCATCTTTGTCTTAGAAAAAAAACAATAACACAATTAATTATGAAAAAACTACTTAGACTTGGGTTAACATTATCATTGGCAACAGTTTTATTTACAAGCTGTTCATCTGACGACAATTCAAACAACACTGGAACACCTGGAGATGGAGGAACAATTACTCCACCTACCACTGAAAATACTATTGGTGGTGAACTGAAAAAAGGAGACCACTTAATCTTAGAAAAAAACAAAACTTACAATCTAAAAAGTAAACTTGTAGTTGGCGAAGGAGCTAAACTTACAATTCCTGAAGGGGTAACAATTCTTGGAACAGGAGGAACAAGTGCTTATATCGCGGTTGCTCAAGGAGGACAAATATTCGTAGAAGGAAATAAAAACAACCCTGTAGTAATGACAGCTTCTGAGAAAGAAAGAGGTAGTTGGGGAGGTTTAGTTTTATGTGGTAGAGCACCTATCAACAAAGCGAAAACAGCTACTGCGGAAGTTTCTGATTTAACATACGGAGGAGATATTGCAAATGACAATTCTGGTTCTATTAAATACTTGAGAATTGAGTATGCTGGTGCGAACTATAACAGTGAAAAAGAGTTTAACGGTTTATCAATGTTTGGTGTAGGTAGCGGAACTGTAATCCAATATGTACAAGCACATGAAGGTTCTGATGATGGATTTGAGTGGTTTGGTGGTACTGTAAGTGCACAATATTTAGTATCAACAAATAATGATGACGACCAATTTGACTGGACTGAAGGTTGGAATGGACAAGAAAATAAATTCTGGTATTCTAAGCAATCAGGTACTGCAGACAAAGGATTTGAAGCAGATAACAACGCTAACAATAGAAGTGCAAATCCATACTCTAATCCAAAGATTGATGGTATTACTTTAATCGCTGCTAAAAAAGGAGAAGGAACTGCTCTTAAATTACGTGAAGGAACTAAAGGTCAGATTAGCAATATCGTTTTAAGTGGTTGGAAAACAGGTATTGATGTAGAACACGATGAAACAATTGACAATGTATTAAATGGTTCTTTATTTGTTAAAAATGTACAATTACTTGACGTAACAAATAAAACTACTGGAAAAACTACAGCAGGCCAAAATGTGGATGTTTCTAAGGTCTTAAATGAGGCTGATAACAGTGGTGCTGGGAGCGGAGCAGACGCACCAGAGTGGGCAAAAGGATGGACTATCGGATTATAATATATCAATTTTCAAAATAAATACTGTTAAAAAAAGGTGCATGTGCTAAAATACATGCGCCTTTTTGTTTTTTATTAGGATTATTATTAGTACTTTTATACCATAATTTCTCTTAGATGGCAAATAAATACTTTTACACTATCGTATTGTTCATTACAATGTTAGGCGGAAGCACAGCATTTGCGCAAAGTGGTTTGCGTTACAATGAACCTAGATTTTCTAACCAGAATATCGAAGGGCTATCTATATCCCCTAATCCAGCGGCAACGAATGGAAAGTTGTATATAGAATCGACAAAGAACGACCCAAAAGAGGTTGAGCTTTATAATGTTGTAGGTAAAAAAGTGTTTGCAATGACAATGAATACTAAGGAATTAAGTTTACCTTACAGTGTAAATGCAGGAATCTACATTATAAAGATTAAAGAAAACAATGCTACTTCTACAAGAAAAATTGTAATCAAGTAAGCTATTTCAAGATATTAGATTTTAATTTATAATCTAAAAAGAGCATCGCATAAAAGTGATGCTCTTTTTTTATTTGTATTTTTGCCTTAAAATATTTTTACCGTGTTTAAACCAGAAGAAATCATACAAATTCAAACGAAGAAAGAGTTTCATAAAATAGCTATGAAAGTCTTTCGTTTTCAGTATGAAAACAATCCTGTCTATCAACAATTCTGTAATTTGTTGGAAAGAACACCTGCTAATGTAAAAACATTAGTTGACGTACCTTTTTTACCTATTGAATTCTTTAAATCGAAAGAGGTTTTGAGTTCTACAGCCCCTATTCAAACTACTTTTACAAGTAGTGGTACTACAGGAATGATTACAAGTAAACATCACGTAACAGACCTATCCTTTTACGAAGAGAGCTTTAGAGCTGCTTTCTCGCACTTTTACGGAAACATTGAAGATTATGTAGTCTTGGCACTTTTGCCTTCTTATTTGGAACGCGAAGGCTCTTCTCTGATTTATATGGCTGAAGATTTTATCAATTCTTCTTCTCATCCTGAAAGTGGATTCTACCTACACAATTATGAAGAACTATCTTCAAAATTAACTGAGTTAGATAGTGAGGGTAAAAATATTCTTCTAATTGGAGTTACTTATGCTCTTCTTGACTTAATCGAATTAAATAAATTTGATTTAAAAAACACCATTATCATGGAAACTGGTGGTATGAAAGGGCGTAGAAAAGAAATGATTCGAGAGGAATTACACAAAATCCTATGTGAGGGCTTTGGGGTTAATAAAATTCACTCGGAATATGGTATGACAGAATTATTATCTCAAGGATATTCTTTTGGAGATGGACTGTTTGAGTGCCCGCCTTGGATGGATATCTTAACGCGTGACCCTGAAGATGCATTAACCTATGTGGAAGAAGGAAAAACGGGTGGAGTAAATGTTATTGACTTAGCGAACATAAATTCTTGTTCATTCATTGCAACCCAAGACTTAGGGAAAAAATACACAGATGGTACTTTCGAGATACTTGGAAGATTCGACAATTCAGATATAAGAGGTTGCAACTTGATGGTTGTATAAAACACCTCATCATATAGCTGTTACCCATCATCATAAAAAGGTAAAGCTTGTTAAAAATAAAAGAGGGCTATCTCATAATATGAGATAGCCCTCTTTTATATACCTTATTTATTTTTCTAATAAGTCCATTTTCTCAGCGAAGTAGTCACAAAAATCTTTCATAGTTGCAGACATCTTCTCATCTTCAGTTGCTCTTTCAAACGTATCAGCCATTGCAACTAATGTTTGGTGGAAAAACTTCTTCATCTCATCTACTGGCATATCTTTCGTCCATAAGTCGATACGCAAAGTTTCTTTTACTTTGTGGTCCCAGATAGACAATAACATCGCTTTCGAAGCTGCT
>JASLGC010000291.1 GCA_030150335.1 Flavobacterium sp. | reverse complement strand
TCTGCTCTTTTTACTTTGCGAACTTCTTTTGCTTGCTCCTCAGCTGTCATGTTTTTGTGGATTACACCAATCCCTCCTTCACGAGCCATAGCAATAGCCATATCGCTTTCCGTTACTGTATCCATCGCTGCAGATACAATTGGAACATTCAAAGTAATGTTTTTAGAAAATTTAGTTTTTAAGCTTACTTCCCTTGGTAAGATTTCCGAATAATTAGGAACTAATAAGACGTCATCGTAAGTTAATCCTTGACCGATGATTTTAGCTGTGTGTGCTTTCATGTGCAATTGTAGTTGAATTGCACGCAAATTTAGCTTTTTTCTACTTACTAAAAAAATCTAATGATAAAAATTAAATATTTTTAACGCTTCATTATAAGAACTCTCAAATGACATAGCACTCAAGTTAGTGTCAACCTTGTTAGCTGTGAAGTAACTCAACATCTTCTCAGTAGGCATGTTTCCTGTCAAATCATCCTTTGCCATTGGGCATCCACCATATCCTTTTATAGCCCCATCGAAGCGAATACAACCCGCTTTATATGCCGCATCAACTTTCTCAAACCAACTATCTGCTGTAGTATGTAAGTGCGCACCAAACTCTATAGTAGGATATGCCTTTATCAAATTGCTATATAAATAGTCAATTACCTCTGGGGTAGAACTACCCACAGTATCTGAAAGTGATAGTATCTTCACCCCCATTTTGGCCAACCTCTCTGTCCAATCGCCTACAATATCTACATCCCATGGGTCTCCATAAGGATTACCAAAACCCATAGACAAATAAGCCACCACCTCTTTATTGGACTTCGTTGCTATATTCAATATCTCTTCTAAAGTAACGATAGACTCCGCAATAGTTTTATGTGTATTACGCATCTGAAAGTTTTCAGAAATAGAAAAAGGAAAACCCAAGTACTGTATTTCTTTGTGCTCTGCTGCTTGCTCTGCTCCTCTTGTATTAGCAATGATAGCCAATAACTTACTCTCAGTCTTAGACAAATCTAATTGACTTAAAACCTCAACAGTATCTTGCATTTGAGGAATTGCCTTAGGCGACACAAAACTTCCAAAGTCAATCGTATCAAATCCCACTCTAAGCAAAGACTGGATATACTGAACTTTTTTCTCAGTTGGAATAAACATTTTAATGCCTTGCATAGCATCGCGAGGACATTCTATAATTTTAACGGTTGGCTTCATAGTGTTTCAAATATAAACGAAAAGCATTGAATTCACAAAATGAAATATTTGATTTTTATTATCTAAATACAGCATACTTATTTCATTGATATCATGCACTATAAACAAAAAAAAAGCTTTTTACCACTAAAGTAAAAAGCTTTTTCATCTATTTTCATTCTTAGCTTAGCAGTAAAAAAATACCTAAACCACTAAAAACCACTATCTGTAACCATTTCAAAAAGAGGTTTACCGATTTATTATCCCTCATATAATCCGTTAGCTGTGAAGCTATACTACAGATTACAAAAAATATCACAAGTGCCTCCGTAATAAACACACCTCCTAATACCAATACTTGGTGCTTCACACTTCCTGCAGCTTCTGATATAAACCCTGGAAACAACGCCAAAAAGAACATCATTACCTTCGGGTTTAGGATATTCATCAATAATCCCTTTTTCATAAAACCAACTACGGTCTTATCGTTCTTTCCTGTTTGATTTTCCTCAATCACAATTGCGTTCTCTTCTTGGAAAACCTTATAAGACAACCAAAACAAGTACAACGCCCCAAACAACTTAACTCCTTTAAATGCGAGTTCAGACTGAATGATTAAAGCAGAGATACCGAATGCGAATAACGACAAGTGAAACATCAAGCCTCCCATTTGTCCGATTACCACAGCATATCCGTATTTTTTTCCCCTCGTTATACTTTGCGACACTACGTAAAGTAAGTCAGGTCCTGGTGTAATAATTAATAAAAAACAAGTAATAAAAAAAGTATAAAGTACTTCCGTTGACATAGTTTAAATTAATATTTAGAAAGAATCGCTTCGTTTATTTTTTTGATTAATCCAGGTCCTTCATAGATAAACCCAGAGTATAATTGAATCAAGCTTGCACCTGCCTCTAACTTTTCAATTGCATCCTCAGCAGAGTGAATACCTCCTACTCCAATAATTGGGAATGCCTTATTGCTCTTTTCAGATAAAAAGCGAATAACCTCAGTACTTCTTTTAGTCAATGGTTTTCCACTTAATCCTCCTGTTTCTTCTTTATTAGGCGAAACCAACCCTTTTCTCTCAATTGTAGTATTCGTTGCAATTACTCCCGCAATCTTAGTTTCCGCTACAATATCAATGATATCTAACAACTGTTCGTCTGTCAAATCCGGAGCAATCTTTAAAAGAATAGGCTTCGGCTTATCTTTCTGCGCATTCTTAGTTTGCAACGCATTAAGCAACGCTGTTAGCGGTTCTTTATCTTGTAATGCACGTAAATTAGGGGTATTTGGCGAACTCACATTCACTACAAAATAATCTACATAAGGAAACAAAGCATCATAACAGATGTTGTAATCATCAATTGCATTCTCATTAGGAGTAACTTTATTCTTACCGATATTCCCTCCAATAAGTGTTCCTTTGTTCTTTTTTAAACGTTGAACAGCCTCTTCAACTCCACCGTTATTAAACCCCATTCTGTTAATCAATCCGTGGTCTTCTTTCAAGCGAAACAAGCGTTTTTTAGGATTACCAGGTTGTGCTTTGGGTGTTAACGTACCAATCTCAATAAATCCAAATCCAAAATTCTCAAGCTCACTGTACAATTTAGCATCTTTGTCTAATCCAGCGGCTAACCCTACTGGGTTTTTAAACTTTAAGCCAAATACTTCTCTTTCAAGACGTGTATCATTAATTTGACAATTAGCTCTAATTAGAGCAGAAACTCCAGGAATCTTGTTGACTAATTTTAAAGTACTAAAGGTAAAATGATGTACTTTTTCTGGGTCAAACCTAAAAAAGATAGGCTTTATAAAGCTTTTATACATAGCCGGTTACTTTGTGTAGTTGTGTGTTTTAATTTTTGCAAAGGTATGCTTTTTACCGCTTATTTCATACCCCCTTTTAACTACATTTTAAACCATTTTAACAAAGGGTTAATTTGATGCGATTCTTATATTTAAATCCAATATAAATAAGGAGTATTCTCAACTATCTCGCACTTTGTTTCGTAAATTGTGGGGAAAATAAAAAGAACATATCTTATGTTACCATTGCAATATCAACAATTCAAAGATGAATTAGCGAAACAAATAGACTCTAATCGAATTATTACCAATCCCATACAACTTTTAGCGTATGGTACAGATGCGAGTTTCTATCGCTTAATTCCTAAAATTGTAGTTCAAATTCACAATGAGAAAGAAGCAATTGCAACACTACAAACGGCTACTAAACATCAATTACCTGTAACGTATCGCGCAGCGGGAACAAGTTTATCTGGTCAGGCAATTAGCGACTCTATCTTAATGGTTGCAACACACAAGTGGAAAGACTACGAAATATTAGACCAAGGATTAAAGGCTAAGTTCCAACCGGGGATTATCGGTGGGCGTGCTAATATCCTTTTAGCTCCTTATGGACGTAAAATTGGTCCTGACCCTGGTTCTATTAACGCAGCTATGATTGGTGGTATTGCTGCAAATAACGCAAGTGGTATGTGCTGTGGTACGTCGCAAAACTCGTACAACACCATTGCTGATATCCGCATTGTGTTTTACGATGGAACTATTCTTGACACGGCTGACGAGAATAGCAAACGCGCATTCCAAGCAAAACACCCTGAAATATTAAGAGAAATCGGCTTCCTTAGAGATAGCATCAAAAACGATGAAATCTTATACGACCGTATCAAACGCAAGTTTAAAATTAAAAATACAACGGGTTATAGCATTAACTCTTTCATTGATTACGAAGACCCTTTTGACATCATCAAACACTTAATGATTGGTTCTGAAGGTACTTTGGCGTTTATCTCTGATATTACATATAACACAGTGATTAACTACAAGCACAAAGCATGTACCTTGATGATTTTCGAAACCATTGAAAAAGCATGTCAAGCTGTGCCTTTGTTAAAGCAAAGCCCTGTTGCCGCTGTTGAACTATTAGATAGAAATAGTATTCGCTCAATTGAAGACGAAGCAGAAGCTCCTGACTATTTCAAAACACTTCCTGAGTCAGTTTGTATCCTTCTTGTAGAGGCACAAGCTGAAAACGAGGAGGAAATGCAGTCAAAACAAGCACAAATTAGAGAGGCTATTGCCACTACTCCAACATACAAACCATTCGAGTTTACATCTGAACCAAAACAATACGCCTTCAATTGGAAAGCCAGAAATGGTCTGCTTCCTACTACTGGAGCATTGCGTAAAACTGGTACTACGTGTATTATTGAAGACGTTGCTTTCCCAGTAGAGAAACTTGCTGATGCTTGTATCGCTATGAAAGCGTTGTTTGCCAAACTTAATTACCACGATGCTGTGCTTTTCGGACACGCCTTAGAGGGTAACTTACACTTAGTGTTCTCTCAAGACTTCTCTACCACAGAGGAGGTAAGTAGATATGCTCAATTAATGGATGAATTAGTTGAAATTGTAGTTGACCAATTCGACGGTTCTCTAAAAGCAGAACACGGAACGGGTAGAAATATGGCTCCTTTTGTTGAAAAAGAATGGGGTGAGCAAGCGTATAAAGTGATGTTGAAGGTAAAGAACATCTTTGACCCGCACAATTTGGTTAACCCTGGAGTGATTATCAATACAAATCCTCATATTCACTTAGAGAACTTTAAACCTTCTCCTGCTACAAACGAAATAGTAGATAAGTGTATCGAATGTGGGTTCTGTGAGTCGCACTGTGTGTCTGAAGGCCTAACACTTTCACCAAGACAACGCATTGTAATTGGTAGAGAAATTGCCCGTCTTAAAAATACAGGTGAAGACGCTACTATGTTAGAAAGCTTAGTTAGCAATGCGCAATACTATTCAGACGAAACTTGTGCTACAGACGGTTTATGTGCTTTAGCATGTCCGGTTAAAATCGACACTGGTAAGTACATCAAAGACGTTCGTAAAGCATCATTAACTCCTAAAAACAGAAAAGACGCAGAGTATTACGTAGATAATATGGACCGCTTTACCGCTTTGGGCCGTACGGGATTAAAAACAGTGCGTTTCTTTCAAAATGTATTAGGAAACAAAAACATGTACAATATATCTGCTGGAATCAGAAAGATATCTAATAATAAAGTTCCTCAGTGGAACGTAGCAATGCCTACGGGTACGAAGAAAACAATTAAGGAATCTGTGGTTAACCCTAACCAAGACCTAAAAGTTGTTTACTTCCCTTCTTGTATCAACAGAACCATGGGTAAATCGAAAGATTATCCTAAAGACGATGTTGACTTAACAGAGAAAACAATCCAACTATTGGAAAGAGCAGGGTACACAATTATCTATCCTGAGAATTTAAACAACCAATGTTGTGGAATGCCATTCAGCAGCAAAGGGTTTAAAGAAGAAGGATACAAGAAGTCAAGCGACTTAGAACAGGCGCTATTAAAAGCATCTGAAAACGGGAAATACCCTGTATTGTTTGACATGAGTCCTTGTTTCTACACCTTCTATGAATCTCATAAAGGCGGACAACTAAAAATGTACGACCCGATTGAGTTTATGTTAGACTTTATCATGCCTATCTTACCAGTGAAGAACCCAAGAAAGGAAATCTCTGTATTCCCAGTGTGTTCTGTGAAAAAAGTAGGATTAGAAGGCAAGTTGTTAGAGCTTACAAAAATGTGTGCTGAGAAGGTAAACTATATCGACAGCAACTGTTGTGGTTTTGCAGGTGATAGAGGGTTTACATTCCCTGAACTAAACAAACACGGTAACAGACACCTGAAAGAACAGATACCAAGTAGCTGTAAAGACGGTTTCTCTACCAGTCGTACGTGTGAAATCGGACTAACGGAATACGGAGACGTAAACTTTAAGTCTATTTTCTACCTTATCGACGAAGTAACGAAATAACAATATCTCTATAAAACCCAAAAAGGGCAGTATATCCATTGATATACTGCCCTTTTCTATTGATAATAACCTAAATTTATTCAAATAACCTTTTGTAAGCTGTACTAATATTATTGCTAATATCAGAAGCAACTAAGCTATACGGATGTATTGTTTCAGCAGCACAATCACCTGCCAATCCATGCAGATAAACTCCTAATATAGCTGCATCCTCTGCTGTATGTCCTTGCCCTAACAAAGAAGTAATCACCCCTGTTAGCGTATCACCAGAACCAGCAGTTGCCATTCCCCAGTTGCCTGTCGAGTTAAAGTACACATCCTCACTTGGCGTTACTACCACCGTATGCGCCCCTTTAATCACAAAGATTAGGTTGCGTTTCTTGGCAATTTCCTTCACTTTAGCAATCTTGTCAAGGTCATCTTCCCATGCTCCAATCAAGCGAGATAGCTCTTTTTCATGAGGTGTCAGAATAGTTTGTACAGGAACTTTATCCAAACATTTATTCTCGCTAATGATATTCAATCCATCAGCATCAATGACTAACTTACTGTCTTTAGCACTTTTCAGAAAAGCCACAAAAGCGTCACTCGTCTCCTTGCTCGTTCCAATACCACAGCCCACTCCTATTGCGGCATAACTATCTGTAGCTGGAAAGGACACAATTTGCTTGTCGTCTTCCCCAACCAAGCACATTACTTCAGGCACAGCACTTTGCAACACAGTATATCCACAAGAAGGAACGTAAGTAGTCACAAGTCCACTTCCCGTTTTCATAGCCGCTTTTGAAGCTAAGACCATAGCCCCTATTTTTCCGTAACTCCCTCCGATTAGAAAAGCGTGTCCAAAAGTTCCCTTGTGGTCAAACTTATTGCCTAACTTCACAATTCTTTTTACTCTTTCTTTATCTACAAAGTACGATTTCGTATCAGCTTTCGCAATTGCATCTGCATCCAAGTTTATATCCACTACCTCAAACTCCTTGACATAGTCTTTTGACTCAGGCAACAATAACGACAACTTAGGCAACTGAAACGTATAAACGATATCTGCTTTAAACACATTCACATGACCAGCATTGCGGCTATCAGCAAATAACCCTGATGGCATATCTATAGACACACGGTCAAAGCAAGCTACATTATTAATAAACGTAAAGAAGTCATTCCATTCGCTCCCTAAGGCATCCCTTAGCCCTATTCCAAATAAAGCATCGATAACGATGTCATCTGGCTTAATCTTAAACTTAGATTTGGGTGTAAACTTTTCAATCGCGATATCTCTTTCCTCAAGCAAATCTTGATTTTGAGCATTATCAGGACTGTATTTTTTTGATTGCAATAAATAAACACGTACAAAAGCACCGCCTTCTTTCAAAAGACGTGCAAGCGCTAATCCGTCGCCTCCATTATTGCCTTTTCCACAAAAGATAACAAAAGAGGTTTGATATAACTTATAACGCTCTTGTATCTTGTCAAAAACCTTTGTGGTAGCGCGCTCCATCAACTTAAATGAAGATATATACTGGCTTGCGAGTGTTTCCTTGTCTATTGCAAGAACTTGTTCTGATGTTAAAATTTTCATGGTGGTTAAAGGGTTTGTTGTTATATAGAATTTAAAGATAACAAATACTCGATTGCAAAAACAGCGAATTTCAATAAACGAGAATATATTAACACAAAAGGGAAATCTATCTAAAGCTTTGTCAATGTCATTTCTAACTTTTAGTATCTTTGAAGACAATGATTAGTCACAAAAGATGAAACTCTATATAAAAAATATGGTGTGTGAAAGATGTAAAATGGCAGTAGAAAATTTATTGCTGTCTGCTGAATTCACACCAACTAAAGTAGAACTTGGAGAAGTTGAAATCAAAGAAGATTTGACACCCACACAATTGCAAGCCTTAGAAAGTAAATTGCAAAGTTTGGGGTTTGAAATTCTGGACAACCAAAAGAGCAAAGCCGTAGATAAGATTAAAACTGTTTTGATTGACTTGGTACAAAATCACAATGCGTATTTAGAAACACCTCTTTCTACTTATATCGCAGACAAGATGCAACAGGATTATCACAGTTTGAGCCAACTTTTCTCTCAATTAGAATCTACAACCATTGAACAATACTTTATCTGCCTAAAGATTGAAAAAGTAAAAGAGCTTTTGGTTTACGATGAGTTGACTTTAAAAGAAATCACATTCTTATTGCACTATAGCAGTGTAGCACATTTGAGCAAACAGTTTAAAAAAGTAACTGGATTAACACCTACACACTTTAAAACTACGGGGTCTCAAAGACGAAAAGTGATTGACAAACTATAAACATTTTTACAAAAGAGGTATTTCTATGATAAAACACCTCTTTTTTGCTCGCATTTACCTTGTTTTTTTGCTGTCAAAACACCTTAAAAAACACCTCAAAAAACACCTCAAATATCTCCTTTATTTCTTATGGTAAATTAATTTTTACCAAACCTTCGCAAACCCTTATAAACACAAGGATTTTTGTTCGTTTTATGTTGCTCAGTTTTTGGGTGCTCCCATAGTGCTCCCATAGTGCTTCCATAATGCTCCCATAAGAATTATGGTAAAGCTATGGTTGCACATCGATAGCACTAAGCTTGCAGTATGGGAGCACGCAAAATAAGACTAACACTTTGATAATCTACAACGCAAAAAAGCCTGCAATTTTCATTACAGGCCTCCTTTCAATAATCACTAAAATCTATAAATCTTTTACTTACAAAAAGAGCGCGATAGGCGATAAAGAATCACAGTTGATGCAATGCATCAACCATTTGCTATCCATAAATTACAATCGCTCTTCTAAGTTTCTTTTAACGTGACTGAACCACTCTTCTCTTAAAATACTAAGAACTGCTGTGTCTCTACGAGAACCATCGTTAATGATGATGTCTTTGCGCAACACACCTTCTTGCACTGCTCCCATTCGCTTCATTGCTGCAATGCTTCTCTCGTTTCTCATGTCAGCGCGAAACTCCACGCGTTCCATATCCATAAACTCAAAAGCGTATTTCAACATCAGATACTTGCAGTGAGCATTTATTCCAGAGCCTTGTGTTTGTTTGCCATACCAAGTATAGCCGATTAGCAAACTCTTTTGCTTTTGATTGATACCGTAAAAACGCGTAGAACCAACGTATTTCTCTTTTTCTACATCAAATACTATAAAAGGATATGAAGTTCCTTTATCGCGTTCGTCCAACGCGTATTTGATATAATCTTTAATTCCCTGTTCTCCTACTAAAGTGGTATGAGCATATTTCCAAATATCAGCTTCGTTCACTGCATATTCAAGCAAGTCTTCCCAGTTGTACTCTTCCAAAGGTTTTAAAAGAACACGTTCGTCTGTTAATACAATATCTTTCATAAGAATATTATTTTTTTACTTTCGAAATTTCTTTCACTAATATATAGCGGAATGAAGATGCATC
>JASLGC010000223.1 GCA_030150335.1 Flavobacterium sp. | reverse complement strand
AATTATGAGAATACTTTTGCGTTTTATTCAATTCCTACTTATCTGTTTATCAATCAATTTGTTTGCACAAAAACCTAACCAAATTACATTGGTTGAATATGAGACTTACTCAAATGGCAAACTTATGAATCAAGAAAACCCTATTATGCTGATAAGCAACTTGGATTATTCTTTTTTGTATCGTAAAAAACACCTTGACATCGGGATTGAAGATTACCCTTATGAACAGACATATATTGACTTTAAAAAACAAGCATATTATTCTTTAGCACAACTGGATACGAAAACAAAGATTAAAACTGTAATCTCAAATAATAACACAAATTTCCAACTGAGTAAAGAGACTAAAAAGATAGCTGGATATACTTGTAAAAAAGCTACAATAGAGGTGAATTCAAATAAATATACCCTTTGGTACACTGACGATTTAAAAGCAAAAGGAAGTCCTTTACTTTTGGGATCAAACTTAGGTCTTGTACTTGAAATTGATAGAAATGGCACTTATAAAATTGTTGCAAATAAGATAAAACCAAATCTTTCTTTTGATATTAATCCTTATTTGAAGTTAGAGGAAAGTGTTATGGTTGACTTGAAGGCATATAAAAAGAAAGTATGGGAAAGTCGCTTTAAAACTGTACCTCTTTTTGAAGATGACATCGTAAATTATTCTGATACAATTATTGAAAAACCTAATTTGTTTAGATTTGCGAAAGGAACGCTTTTGATCAAGAAAGTTAAAATTCCAAAGATTAATAATACAGACCAAGTGTTCATAAACTTAACTGAACAATCTAATGGAGATGCTTATGATAGAACGGGTAGCGTATTTCTAATACCTTATTATCACGAAGTATCTTTAATGGATGCGCTTGAACAAGGCTTAGATATACTCCCGGTTTACAAAAACAATAACTCTATAAATAAATACCAAGGTGTGGTTGCTACTAATAACTACACCCCTCCGATAGAATTAATGCGCTTCTTTACTCCTTTTGGTGTACATGGCTTTAATCACATTGAAGTATTAGATTATCAATGGCAAGACAAGGCTTACTATAGACAGGAAATAACGGAGTTTGCTCCTTTGATAAGTAATAGTGAGTGGTATATTGGAGTTTATATAGGTAATTATGATAAAGGCGGTCATAAGATAAGTGTTGACTTGACAATACATCCTGATGGAGTAAAACAAAAGGAAATTGCTAATATGATGCCTTTATTTAACACCACTAATGTGATGGAAATGGCTGGTCAAAACTACCCTACCATGTTTGCAAGTCCTGATGGTTTAAAAATAGAATTTACTGCTACTACAGATATGAAGAATGTTCGCTTGCGCTACATCACAACAGGGCATGGCGGATGGGCAAATGGAGATGAGTTTAACCCTAAGCAAAATACTATTCTATTAGATGGCAATAAGGTTTTTGACTTTTTCCCATGGAGACAAGATTGTGGTTCGTATAGAGAGTACAATCCTGCATCAGGTAATTTTGAAACAGGTTTATCTTCTTCTGATTTAAGTAGATCAAATTGGTGTCCGGGAACGGTTACTCCTCCTATTTGGATTCCTTTAGGAGATATTCCAAAAGGGAAACATACGTTGCAAGTGAAAATACCAATGGGAAAAGCAGAAGGAAATAGCTTTAGTTATTGGAATGTATCAGGAACGTTATTTAGTGAATAAAAAACACTTCACATATAGCAGAAAGCAAAGGAAAACTAATTAAATATAGCTGACAAAAAAAGGGACTTCATAATCGAAGTCCCTTTTCTTTTAATTTTTTATGTAAAGAAGTTCCATGCTATTCCAAATCTAAACATAAAGTCGCGATATGGATTATTTGGAGCAGAGTAATAGTTATATCCACTCATACTTGAATTAAAATGTTCAAGTTTTAAATAAATACGAGCTGTACGTACTTTCATGTTGATAAAGAAATCAAATACTGGATATCCTCCAATTTTTACTTTATCCTGAACAAAGAAATCCCCTAATAATGGATTATAATCATTTCCATAATATTTACTAAAGTAACTAAAAGTAATCCCTGTTTGGAATTTTAATGCTTTATCAAAGAAAGCATCGCTATAGTACAACGTATTTCTTGTTACAAAATCAGGTACGTTTAATATATTATCTGACTGATCTACCTTTTGATATAAGAATGTATTATCTAAACCAAACTTACCTACTTGTATATCTTTCGATACTTGTAAAGAAAGGTAGTTGATTGTTTTCCCATACTGTTTTGGTGACACTAATAATTGATTAGCTATTCCAAAATCATTGAATTCAGTTGCATCATTTGAAAAATACAACTTGTCTTTCAATGCTGAATAACTTCCCGAAACAGAAACCCAAGGAGTATTAATAGTGGCATCGAATTGGTTTATTTTCTCATTATTAAACTCTTTATACCAGTTGTAACCTACATAGTCACTTTGATAAAGGTAATAACTCAGATTCCCCATTCTATTCAACTTTTGATAGCGAAGGTCAAATGAAATATCATCAGTCAATTTATAAAGAACATCTGCTTCAATATTACTTGTATTATCATTTGTCAATGATGTACTTAACAATAAATTCGCTTTCAAATTGTTCTTATGATAAGTATACTTACCTCCGATCATTGTGATATTCTTCTCTAATTGATCTGGCACAACAACACCTCCTATATGAGCTATACTTTTGTAGTGATAACGATATTTATAGAAGTCTGTAAAAAACTGAAAACGCCCTGCTACATCTGATTGATATGCTGCTCCAACACGATTAAATAAGTTATAATAACGTGTTTTATTACTTATCTCACTTTGGAAAGCATTACCAAATCTTGCAGCATCGTCATATTGACTATTGATATTACCTTGCTTATATTCGAAAAACTTGTCTTCATAAGTAAACTCATGTGTCAACAATATTCCATTCTTAAAGGATTTATTTAATTGGTATTGATGATTCACATAAAAACGCTTACCCTTCAACATAGTTTCTACATCACGGAAATAAACATTTAGTCGTTCTCGCTTATTATAAGGCGCTTTACTCTCTTCAAATAGATCTAAGTCACGAATACCTCCGTTCTCTTGATTCATGATATCCTGGAAGGTAAAATGGGTTCTCAGCAAATACTTTTTATTTGGTGAAATATAACTTGAACCTATTCTAAAATTTCCAGTTGAAGATAACTGATTAATATATTTACCTAAGGATCTTAATCCTTTATAGCCTACGAATAAGTTTAAATTCTCACTTGGATTTAATGTAATGAAAGCATCTAAATTTTGACCTTGCTTCATTACACTTCTATAGTACAAGTCTGTATATGGTGTAGGAGCAGAATAATATTTAATATCTTCTGCGTTTAAGTATGCAAACTGTTTTGCTTCAAAACCGAAACCTGGAAGTACATTATTTGCTTTGTAGTTATATTTCAAAACATTATAAGTCTGTCCTTCATTTGCAAATGGTAGCAAACCAAAGATATCTTTTCTCAAATAATTGAAAGTATAATATTTCTTAACACTTAATGCTGTATCAACAACAATTGTATCATTCTTTATCGATATAATTTTATAATCTCGAATAGGTGCTACTGAGTCTTTTTTAACTTTTTCTCTAAGACTCCCCATTTCTTTTTTACCATTGTTATCTTGTTCTTCATCTGGACGATAACTACTTTGCTCTCCCAAATTTTGGAATTGTCCATAAGAAGTTATGAAACAGAATAGAAACAGAAAAACACCTAAGTACTTTCGCATAAAAACTAAATTTGGACAAAGGTAATTTTATTTTTGAATTAAATAAAAAAAGCCATCCGAAGATGGCTTTCTTATTGTCATTTGGCTAATTATTTTTTAGCCCATATTAATTTTGTATTCATTTTATCCCCTCCCATACGAGAAGCAGCGGCATCTTTGTTAGCTTTATTTACTAAATCTAAATCACTTGGATAAGTAATTCTCTCTGGCAAATCAGTTATATCCTCTAAAGGAACAAAAGTGTATGACGTTTCTCCATTAGGTCCTTTAGCAATCAAATCATGAGACTGACCAGGTAAAAGCAATGTTTTAGGATACTTCGTTCTTCTATATTCAGCCCATGCTTCATAAGGCTGTAAATAAAGAGCAATGTATTTTTGTGTTAAAACTGTTTCCTCGCTTGCTGCAGGTAATGAACTTACATAAGCATCAATATCAGTTTGCGCTACACCCCAACGTGTCATAGAAGCAACTACTCCTTTTCTATACTCAGCATCACTCCAATTATTATTTTCAGATACTAAGAAAGCAACTTCTGCATACTCCATTAAAACTTCACCATAATCAGCTTTGTAAACAGCTGCACCAAATTGTGAAGCAGAACCTCTTTGTGATCCCGTGAAATTATCTTGCAATCCAATAGGAAATCCAACGTAATGAGAAGCTTCACGATCAACATAATTTCCAAATTCTACACTTGGCCAACTTGTATCTTCAGGATCTGAGTAAAATAAAACTCTTACTTCTTTTTCTACCTCTTGTCCATCCTCTACTACTTTTTTCAAGTTAAACTTTGGAGCGACCATTCTGAATAAACGTGGATCAACTTGACCTGAAAAAACATTCGCCTCACCTTTTAACAATTCTACAAAAGTATTAGCCGGAGCAAAGTCATTACGATTATCAATAAATGCTGCTGTATAAAATGGTGCAGGATTTATTTTATCATTTTGAAACACTTGAATTACGTTGTCATCATTTGATTCCATCACACCACTTGCAATTGCATCTGTGATATGATCTTGTGCTTCAGGAATAACACTTTTCACACGGTTTGCTATCTTCAATCTTAATGAATTCGCAAAGCGCTTCAACACGATTGGTCTTCTAAATAAATTATCTCCACTTGAAAAGACATTATTCGCTTGTAAATTTACAGACTCAGCAGCTTCTTTAAGTTCCTTCATCAAATCTTTGTAGATTTTCTCTTGAGGAGCAAACTTAGGAGTTGATTTTTCATTTGCTGTACCTAAAGTCATCCCTTCAAAATCGGGATCATCACTACCATAAGAAAAGTAAGGTATATCTCCATAAATCTCTAAAGCTTGCAACTGAGCATACGCAATCATAATACGCGCTGCAGCTAATTGATTTTTAGGATCTCCATACGCAGCAATTTTTGCTTCATTTGCTGGATCTTCTAAAATATCTATTATCTCTTTGTATTTTTTAACAGCTAAAAAGATATCACGATATAAACTATTGTTTACACCTACTCTAAACTGATATCTATCCTCAGCTGTATAGTTTCTTTGTGCAGAATATTGCACCCAAGGCAATGCCATACGAGCAGATGGGAACCCACCTCTTGTATTAGTCATTAACGCCTTATTAGCACCATTAAAAATTCCTGTTGTACGAACTTCAGTTGGCTTATTTGGGTTTACGTTGATGTCTTCTAAATCCTTATCGCAACTCACCATAGCAAGTACGCAAGCAATGAAAGACATTTTATATAATAGCTTTTTCATAATACTCTTTAGAATTTAAATTTAACATTCATACCATATGTTCTTGTAGAAGGTAAAGAAGCTCCTTCAATCGCTTGAATGTTTCCACTTCCGTAAGAAGCCATCTCTGGATCCATACCTTTCCAAGCAAGATTCCAAGTAAATAAGTTACGTCCAAACATAGAGATTGTAATTCCTTTGAAAGGTCCAACCCACTTAGTTGGCAAATCATACCCTAAAGAAATTTCGCGTAATTTCACATAGTCAGCATCAAATACGTTTTGTGCATCAACTGTAGTTTGGTGAGCTTTAGCCCAATCAATTGCATCTACAACTTGGTCATTTCTTGTACCATCTTCTTTTACACCATCCAAGATTACCCCTTTCTCACGAATACCATCTACTGCAGTTTCTTCTAACATACCTGAGTACATTCCGAACATATGAGAAGTAGAATAATATTTACCTCCTTTTTGAATGTCAAGTAAAACTCCTAAACGGAAGTTTTTGTATTGAAAGCTATTGCGGATACCCATATTGTAATCTGGCAAGTAAGAACCTAAAGCCTGTACACCTGTAGATTTATATAACCCATTAGCTCCAATCACTTTATTTCCTTTCTCGTCTCTTACATAATCTTTACCATAAATTTGTCCATAAGCCTCCCCTATTTTACCTTGTAGAGAAACATTAAATGGTGCTCTTGTAATCTCAACAGATTCTACTCCATCAGCTAATCTTGTTAACTCATTCTTATTTTTAGAAAAGTTCCAAGAAATATCCCATGAAAAATCAGGCGTTCTAATTGGAGCTAAGTTTACAGTAGCCTCAATACCTTTGTTTTTCATATCCCCAGCATTCAACCATTTATAAGCAAATCCTGTAGCTGGATCATATTGTACTCTTGTAATCAAATCTTTTGTATCAATTTGATAGTAAGAAACCTCAAAACCAACTCTATTATTAAAGAATGCTGCCTCTAAACCGACCTCTTTAGTTGTCATCATCTCTGGTTTTAAATCAGGATTATTTGCTGTAGCACTCAATGAATATGTTGGAGATCCTAAGAAAGGCCCATCCAAGTTAAAATAATCATTTGTTCTGTATGCATCAGTGTCGTTACCTACTTGTGCCCATCCTAATCTCAATTTACCAAATGATAACCAATCAACTTCTGGTAAAAGCGAAGAGAAAATAAATGTCCCTGTTACAGATGGATATGTAACTGATTTTTTAACCGTAGAGAACCAATCAGTACGTGTTGTTCCTTCTAAGAATAAAAACTCTTTATAATTAATACTCACAGATCCAAATACACTATTTGTTCTCATATGAACTTTATCATTCGAAGATTGTGCAGGAGAATTACTATTGCTTAAATTATATAAGTTAGGTAAGTCTAAACCTCCCACTGTTGTTCCATATAAGTAATCTCTTCTTTTCTCACTTCTATTAACACCAACAAAAGCATTTAAACCAAAATCTCCAAAATGATCATCATAGTGTAAACGGCCTTCATAATTATACTCAGAAATATTACGTTTTAAAATACTGTAGCTTGATGTCGCTTGTGAGCCTACAGCTACTTGCTCTTCTACATTAAAACTGTAGCGATCTCCATACACAGTACCAACTGCATATAATTTATCTGTAAAATTATATGTCAATTTTACGTTTCCATAAGTTCTATTACGAACGTCTTGCGAAGTATTTTCGTTAACTACCCAATAAGGGTTATCAGAATAAGCAGGTCTTGCATCGTTCCAATCATTTCTATTCCAAGATCTTTGGTTTCCATTTGCTAACTTATAATCTTGAAGCTTTTTAAAGTCCAATTGTCTTTGAGACCATTGGAAGAATTTTTGAGCTACAGAGTTATCTCCATACCCAACTTCTGGTCTATTAAATCCTTTTGTATAAGCATAGGTAATATTAGTTTCTGCTTTTAACTTATCAGTTAATTGTGTAGAAGCACTTACAGTAAAGTTATTTCTCTGTAATTTAGAATTTGGAACAATACCTTCTGTAACATTATTACTAAAAGACATTCTCACATTACTATCCTTGTAAGACTTACCTACAGCTACTGATTGGTTATGAGTAATTCCTGTTCTAAAGAAAGATCTTACATCATTTTTAGATTTTACCCAAGGAACTTCTTTCATGTAGTCATTAGAGAACTCAGGATCGAAAGCATACCATGGTAAATATGGAGTACCATCTAACTTAGGCCCCCAGCTCTCATCTGTAGAATACTCAGGGATATTATACATTTTCCCATCTATTTCTACTTGAGACCACTCAGGAGAAGAACCTCCTCCGTAAGAGTTTTGCATTTTAGGCATGATGTTAACACTCTCGAAAGTAATTCCAGTGTTAACTTCAATATCAGTACGTCCGTTTTTAGCAGATTTAGTAGTATAAATTATCACCCCGTTACCTCCTCTGTTTCCGTACAAAGCAGAAGCAGGGCCCCCTTTTAAAACCGTTACAGATTCAATTTCATCTGGATTAATATCAGCAGAAGTATCTCCGTAATCACGACCTCCAGCACCTCTTTGCATATTAGTATCCCCAAAGTTACTATTATCTAAAGGCACCCCGTCAACTACGATTAATGGTTGGTTATTTCCTGTTACAGATTTAATACCACGTAATACGATACGAGCAGATCCACCCATTGAAGAAGGTGAAGTTACCTGCAGACCAGCAACATTACCTGATAATGCATTTACAGCATTCGTTTGTCCTGCTCCTGATAATTCA
>JASLGC010000186.1 GCA_030150335.1 Flavobacterium sp. | reverse complement strand
TACAGATGAGACAGGGGAAGTTGCTTCAACAAAGATTACAGTTACTCAAGATATGGTTAATAGTTTTCCAGAGATTGTAAAAGACGAAAAAGTAATTGCTGAAATTGAGAAAATTGGTGCAGGGAAAAGTAAAAATCCTTGGTTAAATGTGGGAACAGAAGTAGTTGCTACAGAAGATATAGCATCAATATCTCATAGGGGAAGTGTTGCAATTGGAGGGAATACTTTATTAAATAACTCAAAAGCAACAAATGTTAAGCTTTCTGTAGAAGGAGATATTGTAGCTTCAGGTAAATTCTTTTCAACAAACTCTGTTTATGCGGATTATGTATTTGAAAAATACTTTACAGGTTCGTCTGATTTGAATCTGACTTATGAATTCAAATCTTTAGACTATGTGAAAGATTTCGTAGAGAAATACAATCACTTACCAGGAGTTACTAAGATTTCAGAAGTTGAACGTAGTGCTGATGGGAAGTACCTGATTGATTTTACGGAGCTGTCTATTCAGCAATTAGAGAAAATTGAAGAGTTGTATCTATATACGATCGAACAACAACAAGCTTTGGATAAAATGCAAAGTGAAATGGATGCTATGAAGTCAAGGCTTGAAGCTCTTGAGCGAATGTTCAATAATAAGTAATATAATAAAGCATTTCTTGAGAAACAGGTATTTTGCTTAATGACTGAAGAGATGCTCTTAATTGAATTGTAGATGGAAAAAAATAAGATAATAAGAATATTAGCTTTTATACTAATATCTCTGACTCAAGGTATTTATGCCCAAACGGGGATAAATACCTCTGATGTAAATACAAAAGCAGCACTTCATATTGAAGCTCCTGAAAATAATAAAGGTATAATCATCCCTCGTTTAACTACAGAAGAAAGAGATAAAATAGATGTTTTGAATACCGATGATGGGTTAACAATTTACAATATCGATGAAGATTGTTTTAATTACTATAATCTTTTAGAAAAGAGTTGGAGAAGTGTTTGTGGAAAAATTGGGCGTGCTGAATTTGAAATTGCTAATTGTTCAAACGATATTAATGTGTTTGGACAATATAAATCTGGTGAGTCTGTTTCTTCAAAACATTATATAACAGTTAATGTAGTAATAAAGAAAAAAGGTTTTTATCATATAGTGGGAACAACAGATAGTGATAATGGTTATTATTTCATCGCCTCAGGAGAGTTTTTAACTACAGGGAATTTTACTATTACAGTTCCAGCAATGGGAATGCCTAAAAAGGCCCAAAAAGATACTTTCAAACTTTCTTTAAATGGTATTAAAAAAAATGGAAGTGCTGCTGCTTGTACATTTGAAATAAATGTGGAAGATTCTTCTAAAAAGCCAGCATATAAAATGGATTGTAATAGTAGTAAAGCATTTGGTGTTTATAAATTAAATGAGCCATTAACCTCTCAGAATTACATTGCAGTGACACTTAATTATGGTGCGGAAGCTATCGGTTCTATGTATGATATTGAGACAGATGAAGTGGATGGTATTAAGTTTAAAGGAACAGGAAAGATAACTTCTACAAATGCACAGGTGGTTAAATTATATGGTGAAGGTGTGCCAATTACAACTGATTTGAAAAAGATGGTTATTCGTTCAAATAGCTCAGTTACAGTTGCTGTTTGTTATACTAATGTACGTATTGCTATTCCTAAAAAGAAGCTGCTTAGTATTGGTACAAGTGCTAATTTATATGGTTACAATTTTTCAGGAAATGCAGCATCAAATAAATTAATTACAACAAATGGAAATTATGGGACGAATGAGTCAAGTGTTATTGCTTTTGAAGGTTGGAGTGCAATTACGAATGGAGGGAACAACCCCAGTCCTGAGACATTGAGAAATTGGTTGCTGCAAGAGAAGTATGATATTTTAGTTTTAGGATATAGTTGGAATATGAATGATCTACATGCTGATATAATAATGGAATATATGATGAAAGGTGGTGTTATACTTGCTTTTACAGAGTCTAATACTGGATCTACACGTTTGTTACGTAAGGTGTTTAGTAATAATTCTATTAATGTTAAATCAGGAATGGGAGCAGGTTCAATCTATACTTATGCTGCTGTAAATGATAAAGTACTGAATGGGCCTTTTGGTGATATCCGTAGTTTGTATTGGGGAGAAGATGCATCACATACTTCTGTTGCATATAATATTAATAGAAGTAGTATAGCTGTATATTCTGATTCTTATGATAAAATGGCATCAACTGCACAGAATAATAGTAATGCTGGAGGAATAACTGCATTTCGTCATAATATGTATAATTTTATTTGGGTAGGAGATGGTGGATTTAATTCTAATCATAGTGGAGTCAGTAATACGATTTGTCCTTTTAAATTGGATGCAAGTAATAAGCCTACAGTAAAAGCAGGTTATGGTCGGGGTACTAATCGAGTAGAGGTAAATAATTCAAAATTTACTGCAAATGCGATAGCTTGGGCTTTAGAGCAAGCAGAAAATTCGGGTATTAATTCCATTAATAGATAAGTGATTATGAAAAATATAATATTATTAATAGCAGCTTTTTGTATGGCCCATTTAGGTGTTGCGCAAACAGGTGTAAATACAAGTGATGTTAGTAAGAATGCTGCTTTGCATATTGAAGCTTTGAATAATAATCAAGGGATATTAATTCCAAGGTTAACTGAAATTGAAAGAGATCAAATTCCTGCTACAGATAAGGAGGATGGATTGACTATTTATAATACTACAGAAAACTGCTTAAACTATTGGAGTAAATTAGAAAGTGAATGGAAAAGTATATGTGGAAAAATCTCTAAAGCTGATTTTACTATAACAAATTGTAATAATATAGGTGTATTTGGGATATATGAGGATAATGTAGCGCTTGATAATAGTCATTTTATTACGATGGAAGTAGATGTGAAAAAGATTGGCACATATACTATTATGGCAACTGCTACACCTTATAATGGATACTATTATGCTACAAGTGGAGAGTTTTTGAGTTTAGGAAAATATACAATACACATTCCTGCTGCTGGACTACCAATTAAGTTTGGTACTGATAAGTTTAAGGTAAGTCTAAATGATATAGAAAAAAATGGAGCAGGAGATGCGTGTACTTTTGATGTGAAGGTAGAGGATTCTCGTATAAGACCTGATTTTTCAATGAGATGTGTTGATACAAAAGTTCATGGTGTTTATAAAATAGATCAACCATTAAAAAAAGATGAACATTACATAGAGGTGATTATTGATGCTAAACAAGAAGCTATTGGCTCTACTTTAGAGATTCAAACAAACGAAATTGATGGAATTTATTTTAAAGCAAGTGAGGAAATAAAAATGACGAGACAAATAATCCGTTTGCAGGGATATGGCGTTCCTTCATCTACTGATTTAAAGAAATTTACAATCACTTCAAATAGTACACTTACTGCTGCTGTTTGTTATGTAAATGTGCGTGTGGTATTTCCTAAAAAGAGGGTGGTTTCTATTGGTAGGGAAAAAGACGTGTATGGTTATAATTTTTCAGGACGAGCAGCATCAAATAAACTAATAACATCATCATCAAATTACGGTGTTGAAAAAAAGAGTGTTGTTGGATTTGAAGGATGGGGAGAAATTAGGGATGGTACTAATACTCCGACAGTACAGAACTTGAAAACTTGGTTGTTAGGGACCAATCCTTATGATATTTTGATTATAGGTTATAGTTGGACGATGAGTGAAGATGCCGCAGAGGTGATTGCAGATTACTTAATTAGAGGTGGGGTTGTTTTGGCTTTTAGTGAGTCTAATGATGGTATGAAAAGATTAATGCAAAAGATTACAGGAAATAATTATTCATCAGGTGGTAATGGTGATGGAGCTGGTACAATCTATAAGTTTTCAAGTATAGACGACCCAGTGTTAAATGGACCATTTGGTGACGTACGTGGAAAATATTGGGGTGAAGATGCTTCACATAC
>JASLGC010000155.1 GCA_030150335.1 Flavobacterium sp. | reverse complement strand
TGGTATAAAGATATTAATCTTTTAATTCTTCTTAGAATTGCTCTCTACCTGAGAAGTGGAAAGCACCTTCGATAGCAGCGTTTTCGTCGCTATCAGAACCGTGTACTGCGTTCTCACCAATAGATTTAGCGTATTTTTTACGGATAGTACCTTCAGCAGCTTCAGCTGGGTTAGTAGCTCCGATTAATTTTCTGAAATCTTCAACAGCGTTGTCTTTTTCTAAGATAGCTGCTACGATTGGACCTCTAGACATGAATTCAACTAATTCACCGTAGAATGGTCTTTCTGCGTGTACTTCGTAGAATTTTTGAGCGTCTCTAACAGTTAATTGAGTTAACTTCATTGAAACGATTTTAAATCCTGCTTCTGTAATCATGTTTAAGATTCCACCGATGTTACCTGCTTCAACTGCATCAGGTTTGATCATTGTAAAAGTTCTGTTCGTTGCCATTATTCTTTTTATTTAATTTGTTGCAAAAATAGTCTTTTAACCTTACAAGAGAAGATATTCTTAATAAAATAACATCTCTTTTTTAAGTTATTTTTATTTAACGATTGGAATATCCAATAATCGTTGTGCTAATTCAATCATTTCTGGCGTACCAGTATGTTTTTTAGGCTCATCAGATAGTTTCACTACATCTGTCCAATGTCCTCCTTCTGGTAGCGCTTGTGTCATTTTGATAACAATATTCATTGCTTCTAAACCAACATCATTCGTAAAGTCAGTACCAATCCCAAAAGACATGCCAATTTTTCCTTTACAGTGATTAGCAATTCTCTCTACTTTTTCTGGGTTCAACCCATCAGAGAAAATAATTGTTTTAGAAGTTGGGTCAATGTTTAAGCTTTGGTAATGTGCAATAGTTTGGTCTGCAAAATCTAATGGGTCACCACTATCATGTCTAACACCATCAAATAACTTAGCAAACTTCTTGTCAAATTGTTCAAAGAAGACTGTACTTGTATAAGTATCTGTCAATGCTATTCCAAGGTCACCTCTATACGTATCTACCCAATGTTCTAACCCTACTGAGTTTGCCATTTTAAAGCCGTATTTAGCTGCGTGAAACATAAACCACTCGTGTGCATGCGTACCGATAGGCTTAGTTCCGTATTTCATAGCTAAATGCACATTGCTTGTCCCAATAAAAGAACCCTCACCGTATTTTTGTAATGTTTCAACTACAACTTGGTGTACTGCATACGAATGTCTTCTTCGCGTTCCAAACTCAGCAATTGTAACACCTAATTTCTTGTAGTTTTCTATTTTAGTACGTGTATTTGCAATTACTTTTTCAGCAGAATCTCTCTCGCCATTAGTCATTTTGTAATACAATTCACAAATGATAGACATCAAGGGAACCTCCCATAAAATAGTTCTATACCAATACCCTTTAAAAGACACCTCTAAATCATCTCCTTCTTGTTTGATTTCAACTTCAGAAGGGTCATAGTGATACCCTTGTAGGAAATCTAAATAAGTAGGGTCTAAGTAAGGACAAGTCTTTTGTAAAAAAGCTTTCTCTGCCTTAGTTAATTTTAGTTTCGCCATTTCATCAACAGCTGCGCGTAAAGCCTCAGCAAATCCTTTAGGGTACTTATGTTGCCCTCTATTGATAAAGATATAAGATGCTTTGGCAAAAGGGAATTGTTTAATAGCAGCGTGCTGCATAGTAAACTTATAAAAGTCATTATCTAAAATAGAAGTAATAACTTGGTTCGTATGAGCTGTTTCCATTATTGCTTTTTCTTTTCTTTAAATTAAAATATCACTTTCTAAATCAGATTTTTCAATGTCAAACTTGAAATTTAACTTGTGCATTAAATCTAATACTAATTTTTTATACCAGTTTTCTGATTTAGGATGGATATAAATCTTTTCTATTAATTGAGCTATATCTACGTGTATCTTAATGCCTTCGTGAACGCTTAAATTTAAAGGGGAAACATCTGATATTACCCTAACTTCTTTTTCATATTGAAAACTCTTTCTTTTGAAAAGAAAAGGGAAGAAGTTGTCTTCAAACGGGATATACTCTTTTTTGTAATCTATGTAATGGACTTCGCCAATGTGTTGTGGAACTCTCGTTTCTACTTTAAGTGCCTCTTGCATTCTTCCAATAGTTGATTGAATAGCTAATCCTTCGTTGTTTTTAGTGAATATTTGCCACATAGCAAACGATTCATATTCATTGATGTGCCAACTACTGATAACCACGTTTTTTCTCTTCTGTTTGTATTGGTCTAAGAAAAAAGGTTTGTCTGCACTAATTCTTTTTATTTCTTCAAAAGTAGGTTCACTAAAAGTACCTTCAAACTGGTCTTCAAATTTATCCGACCTTGACATAAACATTTTATTCGACAACAAGAGGTCTAAGAATTTAGATAAATCCATATATTTCCATATCACCGTATTAGGGTCTTCAGGTAATTTTATATGCTTGTTCTCGATATACATATTAGTCTAATGTTTGTAAAGACACTAATTTTGAATACGTACCATTTAATGACAGTAGTTCTTCGTGTGTACCTTGTTCTACTATTTTTCCTTTTTGCATCACTACAATTAAGTCTGCACTTTGAATTGTAGATAACCTGTGAGCAATAACGATAGATGTTCTGTTTTTCATCATATTCTCTAACGCTATTTGAACTAACTTTTCGCTTTCTGTATCTAATGCAGAAGTAGCCTCATCAAGTATCATGATAGGAGGGTTCTTCAATACCGCACGTGCAATAGATAAACGTTGTTTTTGTCCACCTGATAGTTTGTTTCCAGAATCTCCAATATTAGTATTAATACCATTTGGAAGGTCTTTTACAAACTCATAAGCATTTGCTATTTTCAATGCCTCGATGATTTCTTCATCAGTAGCATCTTCTTTTCCTAATTTAAGGTTGTTTTTAATGGTATCGTTAAACAAGATACTGTCTTGTGTAACCAAACCAATCATTCCTCTTAAATCGTGAATATCTAAATCGCGAATGTCTTGATCATCTATTTTTATAGCTCCTTCATTGATGTCCCAAAAACGCGTCAATAAATTAGCCATTGTACTTTTTCCACTTCCAGATTGACCTACAAGGGCAACAGATTTTCCTTTAGGAATGTTTAAAGAGAAGCCTTTTAGCACATATTCATCTTCATATTTAAAAGAGATATTATCTACTTTAATAGCATTGTCAAAAGATGTTTTAGCAATTGCATTAGGTTTAGAATCAATTGGGTTTTTTTCTTCTAATATTTCTAATACACGTTCTGCAGCAGCATTACCACGTTTTAAGCTATAAGAAGCTTTAGACATTGCTTTTGCAGGCGTAAGAATATTATAAGCCATACCAATATAAGCAATAAATGCAGCACCAGTAAGCGTTCCTTCTCCTAATACTAAATGTCCACCATAAACTAATAAAACAGAAATAGTCACAATACCTAAAAACTCACTCATAGGAGAAGAGAGGTTCTGACGATTTAATATTTTGTTGTTTAATTCGTAGAATGTATAGGTTGAGTCCTGAAATTTATCGTTGAATTTCTTTTCAGAATTAAAGCTTTTAATCACTTTTAATCCCGCCAATGACTCTTCAATGATAGATAAAAAGTACCCTTGTTCTTCAGAGGCTTTTTGAGAACTCTTTTTTAATGTTTTTCCAACTTTAGAAATGATAATTCCCGATATAGGTACAAAAATGAATACGAATATTGTCAATTCTGTACTAATGAAAAACATGGCAACGATTGTAAACACGATAGTTAACGGTTCACGTACCACTACTTCTAAGATAGAAAGGAATGAGTGTTGAATCTCTAATACATCAGATGTGATTCTTGAGATAACATCTCCTTTTCTTTTTTCTGAGAAGAAGGCAAGAGGTAAGTCCAATGCCTTTTTAAACATAGCATTACGGATGTCTTTTAAAACACCATTACGCAAGAATGTAATAAAATACATTGCCCAATAGTTAAACAAGTTCTTTAGTAAGAATAATGTGATGATTATTGCCGCTAACCACATCAATGTATTTTGTGCTCCATGTTCAGCAGAATACTGTGTAAGATAGTAAGACATTGAGTCTTGCAAGTAGTTTTTTGCATGACCAAGCGTAGTGTACACAGGTTTCTCAGTGATAGGTTTCTCATCACCAAAAAGTACAGTAAGCATTGGAATTAGGGCAACAAAAGACAATGCACTGAAAAGTGCATATAAGATATTAAAGAATATATTTAAGTAAGCGTAATTCTTATAAGGGTTCGCAAAGCGAATAATCTTTTTGAAATATTCATTCATATATTGTTGTTGTATAAAGGGGAAATAAAAAGATAGACTGGCATTGCTACCAGTCTATTCTATTTAGTTTAATTTCATTTCTTTAATGATATCTTGAATTTTCTGGTCTAAAAGTTGCTCAGTTGCTTTTACTTCAGACAAGTCATGTAATGGTTCATTTACACTGAAATAGAATTTAATCTTAGGCTCAGTACCACTTGGGCGAGCTGCAATCTTAGTACCATCTTCAAGGTAGTAAATCAACACGTTTGATTTCGGAACTTCAATAGGTTCGATTTCATTTGTAATTAAGTTTTTAGCCTCACTACTTTGGTAATCTTCCACACATACTACGCGTTGTCCGATAATTTCAGTTAATGGGTTTTGTCTTAATTGAACCATCATTTCTTTAATTTCTTCTGCACCAGAAATACCTTTTTTCACAAGAGAAATTAAGTGTTCTTTATAGAAGCTATTATCAATGTATAAGTTCATTAATTCTTGGAAGAAAGAACTACCAGCAGCTTTAGCGATAGCAGCAATCTCACATACTAATAATGTAGAAGCTACAGCATCTTTATCACGTACAGCATCACCTACCATGTATCCGAAACTTTCTTCACCACCACCGATGAATTTTTGGTCTGGGCATTCGTTGATGAATTTAGCAATCCATTTAAATCCAGTTAAACCAACTTTACACTCTACATTGTAGCTTTCAGCTAAGTCTAACATCATTGGAGTAGACACAATAGTAGAACCGATAAATTCATGTCCTTTGAATCCTTTGTTTCGTTTCCATTGTTCTAATAAGAAAGCAGTCATCATAACCATCGTTTGGTTACCATTTAGCAATCTCATGTTTCCATCAAGGTCGCGAACTCCAATACCAATACGGTCAGAATCAGGGTCAGTACCAATAACGATATCCGCACCTTTTTCATCTGCCAACTCCATTGCCATTTTCAATGCTTCTGGCTCTTCTGGGTTTGGAGATTTAACAGTAGGGAAATCCCCATTTGGTTCTTCTTGTTCTTTAACGATAAATACATTTTTGTATCCAGCAGCTTCTAATGTTCTTGGGATAAGTTTAATAGAAGTACCATGTAGAGAAGTATAAGATATTTTTAGTCCGTCTTTCACACTTTGAGGAGTGTCAAAACTTGCATTTTCAATAGTTGATTCGATGAATGCTTTGTCTAATTCTTCACCAACGTAAGTAATAAGATTATCATTACCAGTAAATTGTACTTCGTCATAAGTCAATCTGTT
>JASLGC010000141.1 GCA_030150335.1 Flavobacterium sp. | reverse complement strand
AGCAGAAGAGGAAGTGTAAAAAAAGAAGTCTTGATTATGGAGTTTATTACCAAGGATAATGAATTAGTACGTGGACAACCTACACAATACGATTTAAATGCACCCGAATTGGATGAAGACGATAATGGGGTGCCAAGCATTGCACAATATAATGAGTATAAAAACTTTAATCCAGTAGGAAGGAAATACGAAGTAATCTATGACAGAGAAAGACCAACTACTTTCATTTTTAAAGAATTGCTGATTGATGAAATAGGATTAAGCACCAAGCTAATGCAAGGTTTAGCTATTTTCATAGCACTAAGCTTCATTTATATTTTTATTAATTATAGTATTGTAGGCACTGTTTTACAGTTGTTTTAAAATTATATAAAGGACTTTTTCTAAGGTCCTTTTTTTGTTGGTACACTTGTTATTTGAAACCTGATTAGATGCATAAAAGTTTAAATATGTGCCTGATTCTTGCAATCAATACAGGTGTTACTATCGGTATTAAGTTTAAAGGTTACCTTTAAGGTTTAAAAAATGAGTTTATGTCAGAGGAGCAATTTAGAGCAATAGATGAGCTTTATTACAGTAGTTTTCACAATAAAGAAGCGTTTGATTTAATATCTATTTTAAAAGATAATTTTGATGATTTAGAGATAGTTGATGAACAAGAACGCAATTTATATCACTATGCTGTCAAATATAGAAATGCAGATGCAATACAATTCTTGAGTGAGCAGGGTGTCAAACCACGACCTGATAAATATGGAAATAGTCCTTTGCATTTATTAGCAGAAAGTGTGGTTTCAATCAATCAATTAGAAAGTATTGAAGACGATTTTTATGCGGTAGCAGTTGCCTTGATGAAGGCAAAAGACAATCCAAAAAGAAAGAATGACAATGGGAAAACACCCTATTGGTTGGCTTGTGAAAGAGTTAATTATCCGGTCCTAAAAGCAATGGGAGAGGAGAAAGTAGCGATGAACGCAATAGGTGAGGAACAGAAGAATATTTTGCATTTGATTTGCGACCGAGCAGGACATAGAAAAAACGATAAAAATTGGCTAAGTGCTGCTGCAAAGAGTTTAAAAGCAATTATAGCTACAGAAAGTATTGATGTTGAAGATACAGATATATTTGGATGTTCACCGTTGAAATACGCACAGCGAAATGACGCAATGGATTTAGCTGCTATTTTATTAGGTAATGATGATGAGTCGGCAGCTGGAGGAATGACGATACATGAGGCTGTTTTGTACAATAACGTAGAAGCATTAGAAAAAATAATAGCTTCGGGAGCTAATGTAGATGAAGTGGATAATAATGACATGACTCCACTGATGATAGCGTGCAAACTATTGTATTGGGAGAGTATTATCTGTCTGATAGATGCTGGAGCAAATGTAAATTACAAAGAAGGAGTAAAGCAACATACTGCTTTATATCATTTTATAAATACCACTTCATTTCAACTTTGTGGCGACAAGTCATTAATCCGAAATATCATTAGAAAGTTTGATAAAGCACAAGTTAATTGGGACGATACAATTGACGAATCGGGGAATACAGCCTTGATGCTTTTGGCTCAGAGCATGTATTTAAAAGAGCATCAAACGATGATTGCCGAAGAGATGATAGATGCTGGAATAAATATTAACAAAGCAAATTACGATGGAGAAACAGCATTGATGTTCTTTAGTTCGTTATGTGATGAGAATAAATATGGTGTTGTGGAACTGCTGTTAGACAATGATGTAGAGACGAATAGTACAGACAAATACAATAACACAGCATTAATGTTCGCTTGTATTAACGAGCGACCAATGGCTGCTAAGCGAATAGTAGAGTTGATTTTAGCAAAGGATAGTTCAATCGTATCTAAAGTTAATAATCGAGAAATGACAGCGATGGACTTAGCTGTTGCCAAAAATAACGAGGCAGTTGTAAAAGTCTTGTTGAATTATATGTAATAGAAAAGAAGCTAAAAAAGAAAAGAAATGGATAATATGTTTTTGAATGCTTGTAAAAACGCTCAAAAAGGTGTGGTACAAGCTTTTTTAAAGAAAGGTGGAATTAATGTAGATAAGAGAGACAGCCAAGGAAATACCCCTTTAATGTTTGCTTGTAGTAAGGGAGCAAGGGATATTGTGAAGTTGTTAGTAGAGCATGGTGCGGATGTTAATTTGTACAATAATTATAGTGAAGGACCTATTCATGTTGCGTCAAAACAAGGCAACAAAGAGGTGCTCAAAACTTTGGTAGAGGCAGGTGCAGATGTTAATGCAACTTCTAAAGAAGGGCGTTCACCATTATTATATGCTGTAAATGAGTGTAAATCGGAGACAGCATTGTATTTGATTTCATTAGGCGCAGATACGTCAATCAAAGACAATGAAGGATTCACAGCCTTAGACTATGCTACAAGCAAAGGGTTAAGAGATATTATTGAAGCTTTAAGTGTTGGTCAAAATGCAGCTTCTAAAGATGATAATGGAAATACCGCCTTACACCAAGCAGTATATAATAGCCAAAGTGAGGTAGTCAAAGTATTACTGAGTAAAAATGAGGTTGTAGAACAAATCAATACCACTAATAACGAAGGGATGACACCATTGATTATGGCTATTTCCAACAATAATATTGCAATTACAGAATATTTAGTTCAACGTGGAGCAGATGTAAATACAGCTGTTTTAACAGGGTATAGCCCTTTGCATTACGCCGCATTTAGTGGAAATAGAACTATTGGTAAGTTGTTGTTAGATAATAAAGCGAATATAAATGCTAAGAACGAAGAAAGTGAAACACCACTTATTCTTGCATCTAAAAGAGGTTATAATGACTTTACAAGCATGCTAATTGAAGCAGATGCAGACACAACAGCAGAGGATAATTATGGTAAAAATGCAATGGCATACGCAAGTGAATTGGGATATACCGAAATTGTAGAGCAACTTTTAATGGCAAGCAATTAACAGCAGAATGTACTCTGAGTAAGATATGTATCGTAGAATGAATATCTCATATCAACCCAATGGTTGAGGGAGGTATTATTTTACACATGCAGTTTCTACACCATAGATACCTACTGCGTATTGCCCCTTGACTATCAAAATTGTATAAGAGAGCTTGTG
>JASLGC010000140.1 GCA_030150335.1 Flavobacterium sp. | reverse complement strand
TAGACATATCTTTAAATGCTACTAATCTGTAATTTTCTGGGTGAATACCTTTTTTCATGATAAATTCTATTTAAATTTTGAGTTATTTTCCGTCCCGAAGCTTTCTATTTTCAAGAAAGGTGTAAACTTCCGATAACTTTTGTTGTTATAATTATTTACTTTTCAGTGTGCAAATGTACAACTATAATTCAATTATCAAATAAGTATTTCAATTTATTTTCACTGTTTTGATACTATCTTATACCTCTATTATGTTCTACTACATCCTTTGTGGACAAAGAGCGAATGTTGATACAAACGTAGTACTTAATATAATTAGTATAATCTACACAAATACTTCATTCATTCTTACGTATATACCCTTTGGTTCTTATTAAGGAATCTCTACTTCTGCCTTTAATCCAGTCATCTCTTCCAAGGTCTTAAAAAACTCTGTTCTCATCTGAGTACTCATATTCTTAACCCTTGCCTCTCCGTGGTCTTTGCCTGGTAATATAAATGCCTTTGAATTTACTTGGCTTGAAGGAACCACCATCGATGCACTCCAAGTATCTGTTTCCCCATACACATATAAGATATTATTAGCCTTTTGGTCTAACCATACTTTCACTTTCTGAATTAGCTCATCTGAGAAAACATCGTAACTCGTTCCTTCAGGCATAAAAGTAGCTAATGGATTTTTCGTAAAGCTCACATATTGTTTAAAAGGTGCAATATCGTAACCATAATACCCTAATTGTGTTCCCGCTTGATAAAAATGAGAAGCGAATCGCTCGATTGTCTTATCGCTAAAAAAGTCAATATTACTCACACTTAAAAAGTGTTCTGTTAGTTCGTCCAAATTATTTGTTTTGGGAAATACAGCACAAGAATGTCCTGATTGCCAAAACCCAAAACTATACTCCAGTACAGCGTATTCAAATGCTTTTTCAAGAGAACCAACATAATCAAAAGTTAACCGAGCTCCTTTTGCATACCAATTCAACTTCTCTAATATTGCTTTTTTATTCTTGAAAAGACTTACCTGAATATTTTTAATTTTATCGCGACATGCCTTATCCCCTACTTTATCTAAGAAAGTGTAAATACGTGGTTCTTCTAATGACTGATTAAATGGTGCAACATACGGAATAGCGACATCTACATCATTCGGGTAGAAATACTTGTAATAAATAGAAGTCTGTCCGCCCTTGCTAATTCCTGTACTAATCCATTTGCCCTGATACAATTCTCGAAACAACTGATTGATTTCATGTAAGTCCGTTGTCACTTGTTCCATATTCAAATACTCCCATGGTTTACCCTCAGGAATAGATTCCCCAAAATAACGGTGTTCTATATTTAAATAATTAGCTTGTAGATAATTAACCATTTCACTTGCTCTCACATACAAATCATATCCATTGGTTTCCATGATAGTTGGCCTGTCAAAACCTCTGTGATAAAAGTGTACTTTCTGATTAAAATAGCCCTTAGAAGCATCGTTATGGTCCACCAATTGCCTGATGTACAACTCGTATAACAAGTATGAGTCATCCTTTGTTTCAAGCTGTTTGAATGTAACATTTTTAAGATTGTAAAGTGCTTGTTCCACCTCTTTCTTATCTGGATGAGCAAATGAGATTAGGTAGAAACATAAAAATAATAGTGTAGTTAGTGTTTTTTGCATGAGTGTCAATAATAGTTTTAGTGGTTTATTTCCCATTGGTTTAAGGAATAGTAAATATGGCAAATGTTTTCAACCTATCAAAACAGATGAATAACTGACAACAATCTACAAAACGACATTCGCAAGCCAAAGCAAGATTATCAATTATAACGACAGATACCAACAACTGTGATTTTTAATTTATTTAATATCACAATCATCTAAATACCAAGCTCTTTTCAATATGAAAACAAGCTAAAAACAACTATTGTTTTTAGATACTTTATTCTGCTTTAAATATAAGCACTCCTCATTTTGCTAAACTTTATTTACAAAGCAAAAATCAAATACCTAAGAAAGTGTCTTCCAAGCACAACATTTCCCCTTGAAGATTGTTAATATTCTCTTATTACAACCAAAAGGTAAAGGGTTATTTTTAGTATATTTGTCAATTATATCTATTAAAATCATAATGAAGAGCACCGTAAATAAAGTAGGAATCACTTTCGGAATTATATTAGCCATCTATTATATCTTGTTTAACTGTGTTATCTTTTTCACAGACCAAACATTATTTGCCAACACATTCGCAGGTTTCTTCAATATGGGAGTTGTTGTAATTCTTGGTATTTTATCAGTTATTGTTGCAAAGAACAAATGCGGAGGATATATCACATTTAGAGAAGGGTTTACGCCTTACCTAATCATGATTACCATTGGAGTTACAGTAAACTACATTGTTTACAATTTATTGTTTAATGTAGTTGACCCAGCAGCAAAAGATGTAGTAAACAAAGCATTGTATGAAATGCTTATCAAAACATTAGACAGCTCTGGTTTACCACAAGAACAAATAGACGAACAATTACAAAAAGCACGTGACATCAGTCAGTTTGCCCCAAAATCACAGTTATTTATGTGGGCAGGTAGTATCTTGAGAAACTCTATTTTAGGGTTGCTTTTAGCAGCTATCTTTAAAAATAAATCTGAATTTACTCCACCTGTAGAACAACATAAAGAAGAAGTAATCGCAGCTCCAAAAGAGCCAAAGAAAAGCAAGTAGTACATGAATTTATCAATTGTAATTCCTTTGCTAAATGAAGCAGAGTCGCTTCCCGAACTACATCAATGGATAACGAAAGTTATGCGTGAGCACGACTATTCTTATGAAATTCTTTTTGTAGATGATGGTAGTAAAGATGATTCTTGGAAAATAATTTCACAATTATCACATGACGATTCTCATACAAAAGGAATACGATTTCAACGTAACTTTGGTAAATCTCAAGCGTTGCACGCTGGTTTTGCTGAAGCGAATGGCGATGTAGTAATTACAATGGATGCGGACTTACAAGATAGTCCTGATGAAATTCCTGGACTATTCAAAATGATTACTATTGATGGTTTTGACATGGTTTCTGGTTGGAAGAAAAAGAGATATGACTCTGTCATCGCTAAGAACCTTCCTTCTAAATTATTCAATTGGGCAGCTCGAAAAACATCTGGCGTTACATTAAACGACTTCAACTGTGGGTTAAAAGCTTATAAAAACGAAGTAATTAAAAACATAGAGGTTTCTGGAGAAATGCACCGTTATATTCCTGTTCTGGCAAAGAATGAAGGGTATGACAATATTGGTGAGAAAGTGGTACAACACCAAGCCAGAAAATACGGTACAACTAAATTTGGGATGAGTCGCTTCATTTATGGCTTCTTAGACCTAATTACTATTTGGTTTTTATCTAAATTTGGCAAAAGACCAATGCACTTTTTTGGTACCTTAGGGGGAATAACTTTTGGTATTGGATTCTGTGCTGCATTTGGTATTGGAATGAGTAAATTGTACAAGTTGTACAATCACGAAACAGCGATTTTGGTTACTCAAAATCCTTGGTTTTATATATCCTTAGCAACGATGGTTATTGGAACACAATTGTTCTTAGCTGGGTTCTTAGGGGAAATGATTTTAAAAACAAAAACAAACATTAGTAGATATAAAATCGCGGAGCAACGCGGTTTTTAATACACACTAAAAATTAATATTATGCAAATAGAAAAAGAAATCTTAGCAAAAGCAGAATTGTGGTTAAAATCACCTTTCGATGCTGACACACAGGCTTCTGTTCAAACAATGATTGATACTGACCCTGCCCTTCTTAAAGATAGTTTTTACAAAAACTTAGAATTTGGAACAGGTGGTATGCGTGGTATTATGGGTATCGGTACAAACCGCATTAACAAATATACTTTGGGTAAAAATACACAAGGTTTATCTAACTATATCAAAGAATCTTTCCCTGGTGAAGAGTGGAAAGTAGCTATTAACTATGACTGTCGTCACAATAGTCAAGAATTAGCTAAAGTAGTAGCTGACGTTTTTACAGCTAATGGAATTAAAGTTTATTTATTCTCTGAAATGCGTCCTACTCCTGAGTTGTCTTTCGCTGTTAGACATTACAACTGTAATGCTGGTATCGTATTGACTGCTTCTCACAATCCACCTGAATACAACGGGTATAAAGTGTACTGGCAAGATGGTGGACAAATTGTTCCTCCAAATGATGCTGCTGTTATTGACGAAATCAACAGATTGACTTATGACGAAGTACAATTTACTGGTAATGATAATCTTATTACTTACGTTGGTGAAGAATTAGACAAAGCATTCATCGAATCAACTATTGAAAATGCAAGTTTTGACACTCCTCAAAGTGTGAAAGACGGA
>JASLGC010000078.1 GCA_030150335.1 Flavobacterium sp. | reverse complement strand
GTTTTCAAACTGTCCTCCATAGGTAATGTAATACCCTTCAGGTAGTGTTAGTTTTTGGTCTAATTTATCTTGGATGTCTTTCACGACACTCTTAACATCTCGTTCGCGTACATTAAAACCTAAAACGATACGTCTTTTACCATCTTCACGACTAATTTGCTGAGGTCCGTCTTCATAGTCAATAGATGCAATTTGTCCTAATGGAATTTGTTGTCCATTTGGAAGTGGAATAAACATTTCTCTTAGGTTATTAATGTCTTGACGGGCATCGTGGTCTAAACGCACAACAACGTCAAAGCGCTTTTCACCTTCATAAACAAAACCAGCGGCTTCTCCTGCATAACCAGCACGTACAATCTGACTTATTTCCGATATTTTTAACCCATATAAGGCTAATTTGTCCTTGTCGTATTTAATAGATATCTGTGGTAATCCTGAAACGCGTTCAAGCTTAGAACTTGCAACACCAGGAACATTTGAGATAAGTCCATTGATTTCTTCTCCAATACTTGCTAATCTTTCTAAATCATCACCAAATACCTTGATAGCAACATCACTACGAATACCCGTCATCAGTTCGTTAAAACGCATTTGAATAGGCTGTGAAAACTCAGTACTTACTCCAGGTATTTCTTCTAAAGCTTCTTCCATTTTGGAAATTAACTCCTCTTTGGTTTTCGCGCTTGTCCATTCTTTCTTGTCTTTAAGAATAATAATAACATCGGCAGCTTCCATTGGCATTGGGTCGGTTGGTATCTCGGCACTTCCTATTTTGGAAATAACCATTTTAACTTCAGGGAAACGCTCTTTTAATATCTGTTCTACTTTGGTCGTTGTTTCTATTTCTTGAGACAGCGAACTACCTGAAGATATGATTACGTGGGTTGCTAAATCTCCCTCATCTAAAGTAGGGATAAACTCTCCACCCATGCGTCCAAATACGAATACGGCAATGGCAAATAATCCAAATGCAAATGCTAAAACCAGGCGTTTTGTTCTGAATGCACTTTCCAAAACGGGTTTGTACCAGCTGTATAACTTATCAATTATTTTATCGCTAATATTTCGTTTTTCTTTCCCTACTTTTTTTGATAAAAATAAAGCAGATATCATTGGAACATAAGTCAACGATAAGATGAAAGCACCTAATATTGCAAAGGCAACTGTTAATGCCATTGGTCCAAACATTTTACCTTCAATACCTGATAAAGCCAGAATAGGTAGGTAAACGATTAAGATGATAATCTCTCCAAATGAAGCACTTGTTCTAATTTTAGAAGCAGATTCGAAGACTTTTTCGTCCATTTCTTCTTGGGTTATTCTCCTTTTGTGACCAATGTGGAGTCGGTGTACGATAGCCTCAACAATGATAACAGCACCATCTACAATTAGCCCAAAGTCAATAGCTCCTAAACTCATTAGGTTTCCACTTACGCCAAATAATTTCATCATGGAGATAGCAAACAGCAACGCTAATGGAATAACGGAAGCAACGATAAGTCCGGCTCTCCAGTTACCCAAAAGAAGCACAAGTACAAATACAACGATTAGGGCTCCTTCTATAAGGTTGTTTTGAATTGTTTTAACTGTTTTGTCAATCAGTTTAGTTCTGTCAATGAAAGATTTGATAGCTACACCTTCCGGTAGTGTCTTTTCAATTTGAGTCATCTTGTCTTTTACTAAGCGAACAACTTCTTGGGTGTTGGCATTTTTCAACATCATCACCATTCCACTCACATCTTCGCCTTCTCCGTCTTTCGTAACAGCCCCATAGCGAATGCTACTTCCGATTCTCACATCAGCCACATCGCGAATTAACACAGGAGTTCCTCCTACGTTTTTAACGACAATGCGCTCAATATCTTCTAAGCTGCCTATCATCCCAACACTTCGAATGAAGTAGGCATAAGGTTTTTTATCTATATAAGCTCCTCCTGTATTTTCATTATTAGCTTCTAAAGCGTCAAATATCTCTATGATAGAGGTATTCATACTCTTTAGACGGTCTGGCTTAACGGCAATTTCATATTGTTTCAGAAGTCCTCCCAGTGTATTTACTTCGGCAACTCCTTTTACACCAATTAATTGCGGTTTGATAATCCAATCTTGTATGGTTCGTAGGTCCATACTGTTGTATTTATCTTGATAGCCATCTTTTGCATAAACTACATATTGGTATATTTCTCCTAAACCCGTGCTCACAGGAGCAAGTTCAGGCATTCCCACTCCTTTAGGAATGATTTCTTCCGCACTTTTAAGTTTTTCTGTAATTTGAGCTCTTGCCCAATAGATATCCGTGTTTTCAGTAAAAACAACCGTAATAACGCTTAGTCCGAATCTACTGATTGAGCGTAGTTCTGTGATATTAGGAATTGGCTTTACTGCTTGTTCAATGGGATATGTAATAAATTGTTCCACCTCTTGCGTTGCTAAAGTAGGCGAGGTAGTGATGATTTGCACTTGATTATTGGTAATATCAGGTTGCGTATCCATAGGTAAATTCACAACAGAGTACACGCCTAATACCACAAGGGCAAAGACAAATATTCCAACAATGAATTTGTTACGGATACTAAAATGTATGATTCTATCTAACATTGTAGTATTGTTTAAATTAAGGTAAACTATAGCAATATTGGATTCTTTCAAAGGAGAGAATCAATATGCAACTTAATGAAGGCTATCCCAGTATTTTAGGGGGTTGCCAGATAGAAAAGGCTAAATTATTTACCGAATTTTGGTAAATAGAATTAACTTTGGAATTGATAGATGTAGTTGGGAAAGTTACTAAAATAGTGGCTTTAGCAACCGTAAGTGATACTGCACAACAAGAACAAGTGCACAGAGGAGAACACGCATCTTGGTGTAGTGTTTTATCTGCATGTTGTTGAACAGTTACTTCATAATTAGACACAATATTCTCATATTTATCCGCACAGGGATACATACTTATCGCAATGAAGAACAGCGATAGCACCAGCGTTAATATGTTGTGTAATTGTCTCATAGCACAAATGTAAAATAATAAAAGAATAAACAAATAGTTAAAAAGAGTGTTTTTTAACTTTTGCAACACTGTTGCAATTGATTAAATCATTTTTTTGTTTGGATAGGTTGTGTTATTTATCTCATTTACTGCATAAAGCGTTTGTGTAGTGTAGATTTAACATTAAATAAGGAAAAAGTGATTTTATAATAATTAAATTAGTAAATACATTAAATAAAATAATTAGACATGAGTACACAAAATAAATCTAATATCAAGACTATAAATCCAACTACTGGACAAGAAGAAAAAGTATTTGACGTAATGTCTGCTACTGAAATTGACCAAATTTTAACTAAAGCTGATACTGCTTTTGAAGGTTGGAAAAGAACATCAATTAGCGAGCGTGCAAAGATTATTCACAAAGTAGCTGAGACTTTCCGTGCAAGAAAAGAAGAGTTAGGTAAATTGGTTACTCGCGAAATGGGTAAACTTTTACAAGAGAGTATCGGAGAGGTATTATTATGTGCTGATATATTTGATTTCTACGCTAAAAATGCTGAAAGTTTATTAGCTGATGAGAAAATTGAAACTCCATTCGGAGAGGCATTCATTAGTAAAGAACCAATTGGAGTTATCTTGAGTATCCAACCTTGGAACTTCCCATTCTACCAAATTACAAGATCAGCTGGACCAAACTTAATGGCTGGTAATACAATGGTTTTAAAACACGCGTCTAACATTCCACAATGTGCTCAAATCATGGAGGACATCTTCATTGAGTGTGGTTTACCAGTAAACGTTTATACTAACTTATTCGTACCAGGATCTCAAGTAGAAAAGATTATCGCTGACCCAAGAGTAAAAGGAGTAGCTTTCACAGGAAGTGAATTTGCAGGTTCAAGCGTAGCAGAAGTAGCAGGAAAACACATCAAGAAAACAACGTTAGAGTTAGGAGGAAGTGATGCGTTTATCGTTTTAGAAGATGCTGATGTTAAGAAAGCAATCAGAGGTGCTGTAGAAGGACGTTTATGGAATGCAGGACAAGTATGTGTATCTCCAAAACGTTTAATCGTAAATAAAAATGTAGCTGATGAGTTTATCGCTGGAGTTGTTGAAGCAGTTAAAAATGCTAAGATTGGTGATCCATTAAACGCAGATACACAAGTAGCACCATTGAGCAGCGAAAGAGCAAGAGAAGATGTATTAGGACAAGTTAAAAAAGCTGTTGAACAAGGGGTTAACTTAGTTTACGGTGGTAATAAAGTAGATAGAGACGGATGGTTTATGGAGCCAGCTATCTTAACAGGAATCACTAAAGAGATGGATATCTATTCTCAAGAGGTATTCGGACCAGTGTTCATGATTTACGTTGTAGAAAACGATGCTGAGGCAATTGCTTTAGCTAACGATACTCCTTACGGATTAGGAGGAAGTGTATTCACAGAAAACAAAGAGCACGGAGTTGCAATCGCAAGAGAAATTGTAACAGGAATGGTTTACATCAACCACGTTACTGGTATTTCTCCTGAGTTGCCATTTGGAGGTACTAAACTTTCAGGATATGGTAGAGAGCAAGCTAAATACGGTATTCACGAATTCGTAAATGAAAAACTTATCCGTGTTACTGATATTGATAACGCATATTAATTGTCAGGTTATTACGTACTGGTAAAATAGTACAATCATAAAGGAGGTTCTCATTGCTTGCAGTGAGAACCTTTTTTTTATGGTTTGAAGATGAATTGCAAATAGTGGTGTAAAATGGATACTCGATTTCACTATTTTTGAGATAAATACAATGAGGATGCTTTGTAATTACTCAGTGTAGTTGATTTTCTATTTTTTAATTAGTGGATATGGGGGTATTAATAGAAACAGAACGATTAATAATTCGGCCTTTAGCATCAGAAGATGTAATGGGGATGTATAAACTTGATAGCGATATTCGAGTACAAGAATTTCTTGGCAA
>JASLGC010000011.1 GCA_030150335.1 Flavobacterium sp. | reverse complement strand
CAATATGTATCGTTGGGTGTTAAATTGCGAACTATCAGTAATTTATATCATTTCCCAATAAAATGAAACCACTAAATGCGAACATATAATTATCAGTAGAAATAGAGTGGGAGATTTTAATATATATAAAGGAGTGAATTTGGGAAAATAGGGTTATATATTAAGGTGTACATCAAATAAATTCTACACCTATATATAAAGGAGCGAACCTGGATAAGTAGGGTTATATAGTAAAGAGTGCGTTAAATAAATTCTACACCTATATATAAAGGAGTGAACTTGGATAAGTAGGGTTGTATATTAAAGAGTGCATCAAATAAATTCTACACCTATATATAAGGGAGTGAGCCTGGAGAGTATGGTTATATATTAAGGTGTGAATCATTTAAATCCTATGTCTATATATATAAGGTGTAAGTAAGCAAAAGTGCTGCTATATATTAAGGAGTATATCATATAAATCCTGTACGTATATATATAAGGTGTAAACAGGAAAAGTGTTGCTATATATAAAGGTGTATTTTATGTAAATTCTATACCTATATATAAAGGAGTGCATTTGTGAAAGTATGGTTATATATTAAAGAGTGCGTCAAATAAATTCTACACCTATATATATAGGAGTGAACTTGGGAAAGTGTGGTTATGTGTTAAGGAGTATATCAAATAAATTCTACACCTATATATATAGGAGTAATAACTATTAAAGGAAGTGTTTTTTAGTGCGTACGCGTGTTCCCAATAAAAAGCACCATATATAAATATTGCATTCGCAGAGTGGTTGTGACAACTGGTCGTTTTCTCTGTCAAAATACTTGTTTTGACTTGGGGATTGGCAATGGTGTACAAAGGAAAAAACCTTGTAGGTAATTTTAGTAGTGGGTATGTTGATATTGGTTTGACTACAAAAAGCACAGCTCACTCGTAAGGTTGTAATCTAGCAGAGTTTGGCGATGTAAAACATACGTGTATTTGTGCCAATAACTATGCTGCCCGAATCTGAAAGATTGGGATATAGTAATTGACTTCGATTACAAAGTAATCAAAGGATGTATAGCAAAAGTGTTTGTCAATGCCGCTGTGAACCATGTATTATTTGGCACAGGGGAGTTGACAGTTACTCTGCATTTGTTGATATTTCATAGCAGTCTAATTTCTTTCTGAGGGGGAATGTCCCAGTTATAGTTTGACAATTGCTATGGCATGTGGCATCACTTAGAATAAGTTTTGGTTGAACAAAGGTTTTACTGTTTACTTTGGGCTCTGCATCATTGGAATAATGAAAGTCAAAGATTATGCAGATGTTTTATCTGTAATCAGATTTTACAGCATAGAAACTTCGATGTGTATCTAAGCTGAGAAATTAGCATTCCCTTCTATTGGCTTCATAGGAATAACCTCAGATGGTTGTTTGTTGGTCGTGCTTTATGACGATGGTATTTATTGCTAAAAACATTAGTGAGCAAATACGGTAGAGAAAAGGATAACGCGTTTTTGAACGGTTATTTCTCAAGTCATAAGTTTCGAACAATCAGCACTGAGTTGTTTATTGGCTATTTGAAAGACAATCTAACATCAGGAAATGATAGTTTCATACGTGAATGGGGGTGGGGGGTAAGTTGATTAGTGTGTTTACTTGTGCAAACTCCAAAATCATCAAAGGCGGTAAACGTTTAATTTGCAAAAGACTTTGCGTTCGTAAAGCGTAACGCAATAGTCGCAGTTGTGAGTAGTATTTGGTTTACGAATAAGTGGGGACATAATCTTCGCCAAATAAACGTTGAACACACGACCTCTTTTCACATGCAAAAACTTAATGCTATGTGTGATTTTACTAACAGCTACAACCCAAAGGTCTAATGCACTTGGTAGAACAAGGCATTTCTGACGGAGTATAGTCAAATTAATAAAAAAGCTTAAGAGTTTTTGATACATATTGGTCGTTATAAATTTTTAAAAGCTATGTAAATGATAGCAGGTAAACTGATTTAGGGGTTAGAACATATACAAAAGCGATGCCAAACTACCACTTTGAGGCAAAAGAAATAGTAAAAAGCGTTTTTGAAATAAAGTATAAAATCAAGGTTAAAACCTCTGAGACGGCATTTTTAAAGGAAAAAGCGGTGAAAATAAAGGTCATTTTAACTGCTTTTTTTTTGTTTTTTTTTCAAAAATGTCTTTTTCGTCTTCCAATAGGTATTAAAAAGACATTTTTATAAATATTTTTCAATATTTAAGGCGTGGTAATTGCAATGTAACTGCTTAAAATATAGTCACTTATTTAGGGTGTATTATATACTAAATAAGTTGTACCTATTTACTAAGAAAATCAATGATTTTTATCATATTAATCAGCTCAATTCCGTGGTACTTTTGAAGTATAATTAGAAGGGGAAATATCAATAGAGATTCTAATTATACGTTCAGATTCTTTATTATTTAATACAATTCTTTTTTAATCCTTATATTTTAGCATAAAATTAGCACATTAAAAATAATTGTCTTAAATTTATGTAAAGAGAAGGGGGAATGCAAACACAACAAAGAACAAAAGTTTGCAAGAATTGTTTAATAATTTAAAAAAGAACATCATGAAAAGCTTAATGAATTTGGTAGTAGGGGTATTATTAGTTAGTATGAACTTTTTATTTGTAGGATGTAGTAATGCAGATGACAACAACATCGTAGATGTAAACCCAAAAATGGAGGTTAGTAATATTAATCTTGGAAAAAATTGGATTGCAGCGCACTTCGCTTTTTCTGAAAATTGTGGAGCCGCAGTAAGAGCAGCTTACCAAAAATCATCTCTTCACATTAGTTTAGAAGAAGATAGATTTTATGCAATCGATCAATATAGTTTAAAAGAATATGAAGGTTCTTGGGAATTGGTAGGAAATATAATCAAAGCTGTTTTAGATGATAGTGGAAAAGAATTTAGATATAAAATCTTAGAATTGAATAAAAAAGACATGATTGTAGAGCCTCTTGATCAAAAAGAGTTATTAGAAATAGAATTAGTGTCTTTTGACAGATAATCATAGCGGAAACGCACCAATCTTGAAAAAATAGAAAGCTACTTAGAGATAAGTAGCTTTTTTTTGTTCTTGAAGAAAGTGTTTCTTGTTTAGTGTGTTTTTTGAAAAGTAATCTTGTATTTTTTCTGATTTTACTTCGGTAAGCTTTTTTTAGATAAATTTCAACCCCACAGTGCAACTTTTTAACATATAAAGTGATTGAAAATAAGTGAATAAATAGTATTCAGATGCTATTTATTAGCTACTATTATTCTGCAATGGAATAAATAGGTCGCAATAAAAGTAAAAGTATATCTAATTGTTTATTAGTGACTTGCGTTTTTAATATTGTCAAATATCTGTAGATTGAACTAAGAAATATGATGATGTTTCAGTAATTTGGTAGAAAATGTAAATTAAAAAAAATGGAAGATTATACTGAAAAGAAAGAAGCGTTTAAACCAGAAAACAAGAAAGTTGTAGCTGGAGTTTTAGCGATTGTTTTAGGAGGATTAGGGGTGCACAAGTTTTACTTAGGATATACCAAAGAAGGTATTATTCAATTAATCATAAGTCTTGCAACATGTGGTACTTTAGGAATACTTGGGATAATAGAAGGAATTATTTATCTGACAAAGTCGGATGAGGAGTTTTATCAAACATATCAAGCTAACAAAAAAGGTTGGTTTTAGAAGGTGCTTTCCTATTAATGATTTTCAGCTAAAAGTTATGCAAAATAGTGTTTGCATGATTTATTCGTGAAAGATGCATAGTATTTCTTTGCTATGAAAGAATGTGAAAATATTTTAAATAGGCGTAGAATTGAGAACAAGTACTTAGAATTTAGAAATACAAAAAGTTGCTCTATGGCAACTTTTTTTTGTAGCTATTTATATAGCTTTAGTTTGTAGTAGCATATTATTGCATCAGTTCTGTAGCAAAACGAGTGAAAGTAATTATTCTCTTTTTATATATAAAACATGCTTTTTAAGCCATTTTATTCTTTTAAGTGTGCAATGTGTGGTAATTCACAAAATATTGCATTTAAACCACTTTAAAATGATAATATGCAAATAGTAGCAGTTTGTCCTGTTTAGTTATAGTGAACAACTAATAACTAATGCAGTGAGAATAAAAAACTTGCTTAAAAAGTACAAGATTGTATATTTGTAAAAAAAAGTTATGCATCAAGTTAATTCATCAAACCAAGGTCGCTCGAATAATCAGGGAAACGGAGGTTATCAAAGTAGTCAGCAACAGAACCATGGATATGGAGGTAGCCAAGATTACAAAAGCAATTCTGGATACGGAAATAATCAAGGGATGCCTATTGACAATAAGAAAATGGCAGCAGGTTTATTGGGGATATTTTTAGGACCATGGGGAGTTCATAAGTTTTACTTAGGGTACACAACAGAAGGAATCATTCAGATTTTGATCACACTTTTCTCATGTGGAACGTTGGGAATTCTCGGTGTTATAGAAGGAATTATTTATTTGACTAAGTCAGATGAAGAGTTTTATCAAACTTATCAAGTGAATAAGAAAGGTTGGTTTTAGTTATCAGTTGTCAGTGAATGGTTATCAGTTGTCAGTGAACGGTTGAGCGCATTGTGGTTACGGAATGGATTAGTTGACGTGAAACGGTTTTGGTTAACGGTTGAAAGTTATTAGTGAGCTGTTATCAGTGAACAGTTGAGCGTATTGTGGTTATGGAATGGCTTATTGCATGGAACTTCTGTGTCTTATTCAGTGTTCTGTAATTCGCAATCTATCTGTATGTAGTAGTAGAACTGAAATACTATTCCTGAGATATTGTTGATACGAAATGTAAACGCATATAATTATATAAAAGGTTGTCGATTGGCAA
>JASLGC010000318.1 GCA_030150335.1 Flavobacterium sp. | reverse complement strand
TATATGAAAACAGGCGTATTATTATCATAAATCCAATAGACACCACAGCTAAAGACGTATAACTATACAATAAAATATCATTGCGTTTTACACTTAGTAAATAGCCTGCAATTATTCCAATCACAGTAATAATTAACAGTGGCAACATACCCGACAACTCATCGCTATCATAACTCAAACGGTTAGTAAATATCATAAATCCGATACCCACCACGCCTATTAAATAACAAGCAAAAGTCATAATTACTTTATAATAAGTCGCTGGTTTAAAATCTTGGAACTTCCCAAGAATATAAGGCACCACTAACAATACTAAATTCACTACTAATATAGATAGCAATACATAAAATGCGTTACTCCCTTTAGCAATTTGCATATAGTACAATGATATAGTCGTGTTGACCAACACTGCATACAGTAACCATTGCGGACTAAATTTAGACACAGCGGTCCACAGTGTTATTGCCAATACCCACATTAGAAACAAATCATAAGCATTTGCTCCTGTTTGATATACTTGCCCAAACACTGCAAATAGTACCCCTACTAATACAGAGCCTCCCATGAGGGCAACTTTTCCGATTAATGAACTCACCCCCTTTGCAACCGATAATCCGATTGAGGCGATTAAAAGCAAGATGATAATACTAAACTTCAAAAAACTCGACATCTCTGTCCAATTGTACGCAAAGAAGAACACCACTCCGCTCAAGGCTAACCCAGCTCCTAACGCAAGTATAAAGTAAGAGATAAACTTCTTCCACTCACTCACCTTCGCATAACTATGCTCCTCCAAGAGTGAATGCAACTGTGCGTCACTGACTGAGCTACATTCTTTTAAGAGATATAGCTCGTCCTTATTAATTTTCTTTTCCATAGTAATTCGATTATAATAGTAAGTTGCCTTTTTTCATTTCCCCCAGACAACTCACTAATCAATTGATAATATGTGTAGTACCTTTTAAACATACTACAACACCCTACTTTTTTAAGCAAAAAAAAGAGGCAGTTGAAAAACGCCTCTTTTATACTTTGATTATTTTTCTAAAATCTGAGTAGCGTGGTCTTTTGTTTTTACCTTCGTAATCACGTCAGTAAGAACTCCATTCTCGTCAATAACAAAAGTACTACGGTGGATACCATCATACGTACGTCCCATAAACTTTTTAGGTCCCCAAACACCAAATGCGTTTAAGACCTCTTTATTCTCATCAGCAAGCAATGGAAAAGGCAAACTATTCTTATCGATAAACTTTTGTTGTCTCTCTGCAGAATCTGCACTTACCCCTAATAACTCATATCCTTTTTCCTTTAATACTTCGTAGTTATCTCTCAAGTTACAAGCCTCAGCTGTACAACCTGGCGTACTCGCTTTAGGGTAAAAGAACACAATTAATTTCTTTCCTTTATAATCAGATAATTGATGTGTTTTACCTGTTTGATCAACACCTTTAAAATCCGGTGCTTTATCTCCTATTTGTAATGTAGTCATTTCCTGATATTTTTATATTTTAAGTAAATGTAGCTTTTTTTGGCACAAAATAAAAAATATTGAACGCTATACTTTCAATTTGCGATGTCTTATAAACCCAATGCTTCAAGCATTTCCAAATCATTTTAATCACTCCCAAAAAACACTTTTTACTAAAAACCAACCACTTATCCCCTATATTTTTCGTATATTGGGATATTCTGTTGTTTTCAGAAGGTAAAATCAAATAATTTATTAATATTAAACCGTTAAGTAATTATGGGAAAAGGAGATCTTAAAACAAAAAGAGGTAAAATCGTAAATGGTACTAATGGAGCAAGACGTCCTAAGAAAACGAAAAAAAACTCTTCAGATACCAAAAAGTAATAAAAAAGGAGATACTGCTGAAGTATCTCCTTTTTTAGTTTTATATAAACTTACACAGGTAAACTCTACCCAGGCAATCAAATCTATTCTAATAGTTTTACAACCAACTTATAACTCAATTCATCCAAAGCACCTAACGCTTGTTCTGATGAGCTATTAGATAAAATAACCACACCTTTCTTAGCAATTGGGTCAAATGCAATATAGTTTGAGTACCCCCCATCTATACCTCTGCTAAAATACAAAGGGTTTGGAGAGTTAAACGGAGAACCAATCTTCCATCCCAATCCTATCCAATAATTCGGAGCAACGATTAATGTAGGCTTTTGCGTTAATTGCAGTACCTTATCTTCTTTGTTAAATTGTGCAGAAACGAACTTAGCCAAGTCCTCTATAGAACTAACCCCACCTGTAGATGGCAATAGCGCCTCTACTTGAGGAGGATACATCTCCTTGTTATCCATTCTAATTCCCTTGATGAGGTTCTTTTTCTTTTTAGGAATACTCATTGTCGAATTGTGCATTCCGTATTTATCAAAAACAACTTCCTCTATAATCTTCTGATAAGGTTGATTGTAAATTTTGCTTAATGTATTCCCCAGAATGGCATATCCTAAGAAAGAGAAACTTTGTCTCTTAGAAGTATCCACAGAATCTAAGGTAAATTGATTTTTTAAATAATCTTCAAGTTGAGCACTTGAGAAGTTTCCTAAATAATCGTCTTCTCCGTTCAATGCATCATCACTTATTGGTGGCAACATAGGCACAAAAGCAGATTGGTTAGCCAACTTAATTAAACTAACCTCAGTGTCATTATGCAACGGAAAGTCGTAATACTTATTGACCGTTGACGTGATATCTACCCCCTTATTTACAGATGCACTTGCTAAAGCTGTCGACGTAAATATCGTGCTTAAATTGGCCAATGAAAACAACTTCGTTGAATTGTCTTCTTTAACGATTTTCTCTCCGTGTTTTTTGAATCCATAGTACTCAACCGCATCACCATCAATCATAGCAATGGCAAACTGTCCTTTGTTAGGCAAGTTATTTGTTTCTTCTTCTAAAATTTGAGATACAGAAAGCTCCTTAAAAGAATCATCTACTTTTTCATTCGGCATATTCAAAATTCTAAAGCCAACTACTTCACCCTCCTCATTCATTGCAAGGTTTAAAAGAGCCACTTCATTGTTTTCAAATTCCGTTTTATAAAGAGCCAATTGATTATTATCCAATCCGTAAAACTCCATATTCTTGATGTTCCCCAACTTCTCTTTCATCTCTACAAAGAACGACTTCGCTTGAGCACGAGGTAGCTCCTGTTGTAAAGAGGCTGAGAAGAAACTATAAATATCATCATAATCATTAGCGTTGTAATCTTTTACGAATACATCGATTAAAGGTCGCTTTTCTTGCGTTTGTCCAAAACTGGAAACCGTTGCAAAAAGAAACGCTAATAAGGAAACTCCTATTTTTTTCATTGTATATTTTTTTCTAACGCTAAATATATTAGTTATTCACAGAATAATCTTACACTTTAACATGTTTAAGAGAAAATTTAAAATCCTATTGCCTTGAATTACTGCAAATTTAATTACTCCTTAACTAAATGCCAAAAACTCATCTTTCTTCTTGACACATACCCTAACTTTAAATACAACCCGATTGCCCCTAAATTATTATGCGTTACATGCAAAAAAGGCGTTTTGCCCTCTGTAAACACTTTATTACTCACGTAGGCAACTAATTGCTTAGCCAAGCCTTTACCAGTATAGTCTGGATGCGTAACAACAGCACTAATTTCAGTGAAGTCATCCATGCGCATTCGTTCTCCCGTTACTGCCACTAACTTCCCGTCTTTGAAAATACCATAATACTCTCCTAACAAGGGAGTTTTTATCCTAAAATAGCCCGGTTGTACCAAATTGACCAAGTCATAAAGTGCCTGATGCAATGATTCCTCCAATTTAACGACCTCCTCTGTGTAAGTCATTTCAATAGGTTGGCGCACAATCATCTGCTCACAAATCAATTCGTTTTTTAGTGCAACACCACTTGGCAATTCTGGTTGTTCCCCCACTACAAAAAAGTCTTTTGCTACACTTGCATAAGTAGCTATATCTTCTACTGATTGTTCCTTATTACTTATCGCACCAAAAGGACAATAAACAGGATTGTAAAATTTCACAGTCTTTTCTGTACTACAAAAGTTTTTATGAATTTGGTGCAACGCATTCCAAACTGGGTTATCTAATACACTTTCAATTATATTGGGGTTTTTCATAAAATGGTTTATTGCTATTATTGAAAGATATAAAAGAATAGTCAAAATCAATTGATTTAATTTAAAAAAACTAACCGAAGTCTTTTCAACACATTGAGATACAATAAAATAACACGTATAAAAAATAATTTAAATATACTTAAATTACATCCTCAGAATAGAACCCTCTGACAATCATTTGACCATACTGGGACAATGCTTCGACAAAACAATGCTCAAGCCAGTATTCTCCAAGGATTGTCCCACTATAGTCGGAGAATCCTATTACTGAAGTAAAATAATTTCTAAGTAAAAACACCTTTAAAAAAACAATATAATTAACTGATAACAAGGTAATTACATTCAAAAAAGAGCCGATTAGAGCAATTAGTAAACGTTGATAAAAAACACTAATAATGGCTTTTTTTGACTAAAAACAGGGTTATAAACAGCACTTTTTGACTAAAAAAGACTTTTTTAGTCCCTTTTTTGCTTCATTTTTTAGTGTTTTTCTATAATTTAAAGTTGATGATTCATACGAATACACCACAATAAAAAATCCCAAAACAAAAATTTCACATCATCCTCAGAAAACAA